>JAHECQ010000294.1 GCA_024641625.1 Acidimicrobiales bacterium
AGATCGGTGGGGAGCAACCGCTGAACCACCTCCGGATCGAGGTCCCAATGCAGGAAAGTCAACAGGTCCCAACGTTGCGCCATGGGCGTGCGTCGTACCGTCACGTCATAGGCGGCCCGATGATCGGCCCACGCCCCCATCAGCATGATCCACGGCAAGGTCCATCGGGTCATCGTCGCCCGGGTGACCCGCAACACCAACCTTCCAAGCACAACCCGCCGCTGCATGTCACTCGACGGCACATCCCGGCTAAGAAGTGCCCATGTCGACCACCGCCGAACGACCGATCATCATCGAAGCTGCCATCAACGGACCCACGCGACGATCTCGCAACCCCCACGTGCCGATCACACCCGAGGAGATCGCCAGTGACGCCTTGGCCTGCTTCGAAGCTGGGGCTGCCATCGTCCATCAGCACGACTCCGACGGAGCAGCCAGCGCGGCCCGAACGGCCGAGCAGTCCATCGAGACGTACCGACTGATCCTCGCCGAGCGACCCGACGCCATCGTGTACCCGACTGCCACCTTTGTGGATCCGGTCAGCGAGCGATGGGGAGCGCACCGCTTTCTGGTCGAGGCCGGCATGTTGCGCACCGCGTACGCCGATCCCGGCTCGGTCAACCTTGGTCCGATCGGAGCAGCAGCGGGGTCGGAGCCGTCCGAGTTCGTCTACGTCAACAGCCACCGGGACTTTGCCCATCAACTCGATGGTTGCCGCCAACTCGGGCTCGGTCCGAACATCGCCATCTTCGAGCCCGGGTTCCTCCGGGTGGTCCTGGCCTATGCCGAGGCCGGGACGTTGCCACCGGGAGCGTTGGTGAAGCTCTACTTCGGCGGAGGTGGGAACTGGAGCTTCGGCCTTCCGCCATGGGAAGCAAGCCTCGACATGTACTGCAGCATGCTCGATGGTTTCGAGCTGACCTGGGCGGTCGCAGTGCTCGGAGGAGATGTCGTCGAGTGCGGCATGGCGGGCTGGGCGTTGGAGCGTGGCGGACATGTCCGAGTCGGTTTGGAGGACCACCGCGGGCCGAACACGCCCAGCAATGTCGACTTGGTACGCCAGGCCGTGGACCTGATCGACCAACGTGGCCTGAGGGCGGCGACTCCCGACGAGGCCGCGGACATCATCGGGCTCAGTCCACGCTGATCTCCGCCGGCACTGACATTGCCGATGGCGACGTCCGGCAGGTAGGAAGGAGACTCACCGCGACGAACAGGGACCCAACCATGCACGAGCTGCCACCCGGATGCCTCGACGGCATTCGAGTCGTCGATCTGACCACGATCCTCATGGGGCCGCTGGGCACTCGCATTCTCGGCGACCTCGGTGCCGATGTGATTCGCATCGAGACGCTGCAGGGCGACTCACTTCGCAACAGTGTCCCGGCGCGTTCACCGGGGATGTCGGGCATCTTGCTCAACGTCCATCGCAACAAGCGCTCGGTGTCCCTCGACCTCAAGAGTGACAATGGCCGCAAGGCTGCGCTGGCCATCATCGACAGTGCCGATGTGGTCGTCACCAACATGCGCCGCTCGGCGCTGGCTCGCCTCGGGCTCGATCCGGGCGCACTCCGGCGACGAAAACCCGAGCTCCTCGTCTGCGTGGCCAACGGCTACGGGTCAAGCGGGCCCTACGCCGATCGACCGGCCTACGACGATGCAATCCAGGCCGGCTCGGGTTTGAGCTGGCTGGTCGGTCAGGTCAACGAGCGACCGGGGTACCTGCCCACGATCATCGCCGACAAGGTGTGTGGCATGGTGATTGCCCAAGCTGTCCTTGCCGGCCTCGTCCACCGGTATCGCACCGGCCAGGGCCAGGACATCGAAGTACCAATGCTCGAGACGATGGTGGCGTTCAATCTCCTCGATCATCAGCGAGGCCACGTCTACGATCCTCCGATCGGCGACTTCGGCTACGAACGCCTGCTGTCGCCCTATCGGCGGCCGGTACGAACCGCCGATGGCTGGGCCGGCATTCTCCCCTATGCCGACCAGCAATGGCAGGCATTTTTTCGGGTGGCGAAGCGTCCTGACCTTGCTGAGGACCCACGCTTCTCGACCCACAACAATCGGATCGCGAACATCAACGAGCTCTACCGCCTCCTCGATGAGCTGGCGGCGATGCACACCACCGAGCAATGGCAGGCGCTCTGCGACGCCAACTCCATACCGATGAGCCCGGTCCTCGATCTCCCACACGCTGCGGAAGACCCCCATCTCGCTGCGGTTGGTCTGTTCCAGTCGGAGGTCCATCCAACGGAAGGGGCCTATCGCAACGTCGCCGAGCCCGTTCGGTATCAGCACGCGCCGGCCGGCCTACGTCGCCACGCACCTCGCCTCGGCGAGCACACTGTCGAGGTGCTCACCGAAGTCGGGGTGGATCCCGGCGTCATCCGATCCATGCTGGGAAACAACGAAGCGCGCTCTTCGGATTAGCCGACACAATTCGGACCAGGCCACGAACCGTGCCTCGTTGGGGGGGTTCAAGCGTCCGCACTCAGCGGGCGGCCACGACCATGATCTCGACCCTTGCCTTGGGCGCAGCCAACCGGGCCTCCACCGTGGCGCGCGCCGGAGTGTTGCCCGGCGACAGCCAGGGGTCCCACACCTCGTTCATCTGGGCCCACTCACCGATGTCGGTCAGCCAGATGTTCGCCGACAACAACTTGGATTTGTCGGTTCCGGCCGCCGCGAGCAACTCGTCGATCCGAGCCAGGATCTGCGCTGTCTGTCCCTTCACGTCGAGGTCGTAGTCACTCGCCACGATCCCCGACAGGTACACCGTGTCCCCGTAGGCAACCGCAGCACTCATGCGAGGTCCGGCGTCGATTCGCTCAATGGCCAACATGTTCTCCGTCATGCTGCGAGCATAGGGTTCTGGAAGGATGGCGCGATGACTGTGTCCAGTGGCCTGGTCCTGTTTCGACGGCGAGCGGGACGAACACCCGAAATCCTCCTCGTCCATCCGGGAGGACCGTTCTGGGCGAACAAGGACGAACACGGTTGGTCGATTCCCAAGGGCGAGGTCGAGACCGACGAAGACCCGCTCGACGCCGCTCGACGTGAGTTCGCCGAGGAACTCGGGCAACCGGCCCCGAACGGGCCCTTCCTCTGCCTCGGTCGGCTCACCGGACGCAAGACCGTGGTCGCCTTCGCCGTTGAAGCCGAGTTCGATCCGGATCTGTTCCAACCAGCCAGTACCACCGAGATCGAGTGGCCGCCTCGGTCAGGTCGTCACATCACCATTCCCGAGGTCGACCGTGCGCAGTGGTTCGGGCTCGAGGAAGCACGGACGAAACTGCACAAAGGTCAAGTGCAATTGGTCGACCTCTTCGTGGGCGCCATCTCGGCCGTCGGTGACGAAACTCGAAACCTAGACTGACGCCCATGGCCCTTTCTCTCGATCGACTGCCCTCGTTCCCTGGACGTCCAGGCCCGTTGTTGTTGATCATCGCCGACGGCGTCGGCATTGCACCGGCCGGACCCAGCAACGCCGTCACCGAAGCGTCTGCCCCCCTGCTCGACGCACTGACCGCCGGCACCTACTCACCGCAGACGTTCGCCACCCAGTTGGCAGCGCACGGACCGGCGGTCGGGCTGCCCAGCGACGACGACATGGGCAACAGCGAAGTGGGTCACAACGCCCTCGGGGCCGGTCGCATCTTCGCTCAGGGGGCCAAGTTGGTGAACGCCGCCCTCAACAACGGATCGCTTTTCCAGAGCCCGGTGTGGATCGAGGCCGTCGAGCACGGCCACGAACACACCATGCACTTCCTCGGCCTGCACTCCGATGGCGGGGTGCACAGTCTCAACGATCACCTCTACCACCTCCTCGAGGTTGCCGCCGACCAGGGCGTCAAGCGCGCACGGGTCCACATCCTCCACGACGGGCGCGATGTCGCCGCCCGATCGGCGCTCGACTACATCGCCCAGACCGAACAGGTCCTGGCGAAGATCAACGAGCACCACGAAGCCGACTTTCGCATCGCATCGGGCGGAGGCCGCATGACCATCACCATGGATCGTTATCAGGCCGATTGGCCAATGGTCGAACGCGGCTACCGCTGCCACACCTACGGCGTGGGTCGGCCGTTCGCCAGTGCAACCGAAGCGGTCCAGACCATGTACAACGAGAGCGATGCGGGCGACCAGTACCTCGATCCATTCGTGGTGGTCGATGATCACGGCCCCATCGGCCTGATGGCCGATGGTGACGCAGTGATCCTGTTCAACTACCGGGGTGATCGAGCGATCGAGATCTCCCTCGCCTACGAGCGTGACGAGTTCGAGGCCTTCGATCGGGGCGACCGCCCGGACGTGTACTTCGCCGGCATGCTCCAGTACGACGGCGACCTCGAGGTTCCAGCCAACTACCTGGTCGAGCCGCCGGCCATCGATCGCACCATCAGCGAGTATCTCTGCGCCGAAGGCGTCACCAGCTTCGCCATCAGCGAAACTCAGAAGTTCGGCCACGTCACCTACTTCTGGAACGGCAACCGATCGGGCTACATCGACGACTCGCTCGAGACCTACATCGAGATCCCATCCGACAACGTGCAGTTCAACACCACGCCGGCCATGAAGCTCCGCGAGATAACCGACCGGACGATCGAACTGCTTCGCTCGGGCGACTATCGCTTCGGCCGACTCAACTTCCCCAACGGCGACATGGTCGGCCACACCGGCGATCTCACTGCAACCATCGAGGCCATCGAGGTCCTCGAGGAGTGTCTGGGCCGGCTGCTCGCAGTGATCACCGAGCTCGGGGGCATCCTCGTCTTCACCGCCGACCACGGCAACGCCGACATCATGTACACCGAAGTGGGCGGCGTTCGGTCGCCGAAGACGTCACACACGCTCAGTCCGGTGGCCTTCACCATCGTCGACCCGCAGTTCCACGACGAATATGTCATGGAGCCACCCCCCGGCGCCGGATTGTCCGATGTCGCTTCCACCCTGTTGAACCTGCTCGGCTTCCGCGCTCCCGATGAGTACCAACCCAGCCTCCTCCGCTTCGGGAAGTAGCCTGGGTCGATGGACGTCCGACTCGACCACCGCACCGCCATCATCACCGGAGGGAGTCTGGGACTGGGGCGAGCCATGGCACTCGAATTCGCTCGATCCGGAGCCCAGGTCGCCATTCTCGGGCGCACACAGGCAACCCTCGACGAGGCGGTCGCCACCATCGAG
>JAHECQ010000018.1 GCA_024641625.1 Acidimicrobiales bacterium
TCAAGGGGGCGCGGGGTGCCTTGGGTGAGATCCTCGGTGGTCAGTCCGACTCGTCGACGAGCGCATACCTCTCGCGGGCTGACTGACGAGAGACGCCGAGCGCCGGCCCGATCAGATTCCACGAACCTCCGACGCGCCGTAGCTCGGCGACGGCTCGCATCACGTCTTCTTCGGCCTTGCCCCGTTCGATCACTGCAGCAAGCAGCTCCTTGTAGGCGCGGGCGACCTCGGGCGGGGCGCGATCGAGGGTCACGTCGTCGGACTCGATGAGATCGGCAAGCTCCTCGGCGTGTCGAATGATGTCGGTTGTCGAGCGTGGCATCGGTGTCTCCCTTTTTTGTTGGGACGTGGAGGGTGTCGGGCTATCGGTACTTCGGACGGGCTTGCGTGGCGTGGTAGACGACGACGTTTCCTGACTCGGAGACCTCGAAGCCGACCTCGATGATCAACTCGCCTTCCTCGTCGCCGTGGCCGGTGATGATGGTGAGGGGTAGGTCCCCCTCGTTTTCGAAAAGGTCCAGAATGTTGGCCAGGGCGTGACGGATCTGGCCTTCGCTGATCTCGTGGCGATAGGCGGTCGGGAGGATGATCAACTCCGCCGCCATGGTGGCAGGATAACCTGCCGTCGTCCGCTGGGCAAGGTTTCCTGTCTTGCGCGACGAGTAGCTCCCCCAGGTCAAGAATCGGTCGCCAACATATGTTGACGGTTGGCGGAGCGATGTCTACGTTGGTATGTCGACATCGGGGCGAGCGCCCGCAAAGCGACGCCGGCTCGGCAGAAGTTCTTGAACGGAATGTGGCAACGATGCGTCCAACACGTGCCCAGCGAGCGGCAAACCTGGAGCGGTGGGCCGATGACGTCGACGCCGACGATCTGCGATCGGCCGATACCGACGCGCTGCGTCAGATCGTCGATCTCGTCGAGCAGCGTCAGCACGTCGAAGAAGAACTCGACGCAGCCGTTCAGGCTGCTCGCGACGCGCAGCGGTCATGGTCGGAGATCGGGGCCATGCTCGGTGTCAGCAAACAAGCAGCGCAGCGCAAGTACGGCAACAAGTCCGTCGCGTGAATCCAGCAGAGCCGAGGTCGGATCATCCCACAAATATCCCACGCGACAGCTGCAAAAGGGCATCATCGGATGCGAATGGATGCAAACCGAAAGTGCCAAAACTCATTGGAATCGCAACGGTTTCGGCACCATTCCAACGAAGTCGCAAGGCGCCCAGATCGGTCTGGGGGACCGAAGGTCGGAGGTTGGGAACCCTTCGGGTTCCTGAATCCTCTCAGCCCGACAGGCAGACAAAGGGATCGCGGGGTTTAGTCGCCGAGGCGACAGAGACCATCCCACAACTATCCCACGCGACAGACGGCTTTTTCGCTGTGATGTGCGTCTGACGGCGCTTGTAGCGGTCATGGGTCGCTCTGCGCGTGGTGCCGTCTGATGGCGAGCGTGACGAAGCGCCAGACCAAGGGCGGCGTCGTCTACGACGTGCGCTACCGCGAGCGCCGCCGCTCACCAACTGCCGATCTGTCATTTTCGCAAGAAGACAAGCGGGCATCGGGCCAAGAGTTGACATGGCGGCCACGCTTATGGAGAGCGAGCGCTCCCCATAAGCGTGGCGGCGACCAGCTCGACATCTGCACGCGCGCTGCGAGGTAGGTCGCGCAGCGACTTGAGCCGATCCTGTCGTATCGGGTAGGTAAGGTGGTGGATGTGCAGGACACCCCCGAGACTCTGAGTGCCGATCAGCTTGACAAGATGTCGCCCGACGAGCGGGCACAGGCATTTCGGGAGCGCATCGTCACCGACGAAGCAGCGATCCCTACGGACTTCCGGGAGACGATCTACAAGCGCGCAAGGAGCCTCGGCAATCCGTCGGCGAAGCCGGCCGGATGACACGGCGCCAGGTTGTGGTTCTTGCCGAATTCTTCGACCGGCTCGACGAACTGCTTCCTGCAGAACGCTCACCATCAGGGCGTCCATCGACCGCAGACTTTGCCCTCCACGATCTGACCGCCGTTATCGACACGCTTGCCGAGGAGTACGAATCGCGCACCATGGCGGTGCCTGACACCGACGTGCGTGTGCTCGTCACTGCCGGGATGACCGTGAGCTTCGTGGCGATCTACGTTCGGGAGCGAGACGATAGGACGATCGAGGTCATCTCGCTAGATCTCGACGAGCGTTGACTCGCCGACGACTCGACCCGTGCCCAGGCCGAGAACCGCATCATCCCACAAATACCCCACGCGACAGCTGCAAAAGGGCATCATCGGATGCGAATGGATGCAAACCGAAAGTGCGGAAACTCGTTGGAATCGCAACGAATTTGGCGCCATCGCAACGATCTCGCCGACCCCCGATCTCGGTCTAGGGGACCCAGGGTCGATAGTAGTTCTCGGCCCCGAACGCCCTGACCTCGCTCAGCCAGTCGCTCTCGTAGGGCCACGATGCCGGATCGTCGTCCGATGGGCCCTGCCAGAAGCGGGCCAGCGGTTCGTCGGAGGTGGCCTCGAGCGACCAAGCCTGACGCTTGTAGGCAAAGTTGGCCGGCGTCAGCCGATGAGCCTCGCGGAAGTGCTCGACGGCGGCGCCGTGCAGGCCGCGCTCTTCCAGGTACGCAGCCAACTCGAAATGAGCTTGGCCTCGGGCGGCTTCTGCGTTGCGGGGCTCCGACCGGCGGATGACCTCGTCAGGGCTGAGGGCGAAGGCACTGGCGGCGCCGTTGGCCACCCAGTCCCTGAGGGCGTGGGCGTAGGCATCGGGGCTGGTCTGGATCCTCGAGGCCTCGGTGAAGATGTCGACCAGACGATCGGGTAGGTCGGCAGCGGCAGCGGGACGAGGGCTCTTGCGCGGCGCCGGTGCAGTTTCCGCCGGTCGCACGATGACCCCGTCCTCGTCGATCCACACACCATTGGGGATGTTGACCACGCCGAAGCGCTCGGCGACCTGATGACTGGTGTCGACGAGTGATGGATGCGACGGGTTGGCCGCTTCGATGAAGGGGCGACATGCTTCGGGGCCGGCGGTGTCGATACCGACGGTGACGATCTCGAGGCCGAGGGGGTGGAGTTCGGTGCGGACGTCCTGCCACACGGGCAGGTCACGGGCGCAGCCTCAATAGGGCGCCCAGGCGATCAGCAGGACCTTCTGGCCGCGAAGCGACGACAGGCGGAACCGATTGCCGTCGACGTCGGGCAGTTCGAGTTCGGGTGCCTGGGCGCTCACGAGCGTGCGCTCGTTGCCCGACCATGGGCCGAGCGACCAAACGCCGAGCGCCTCGTCGTGTACGAGCGGCAGGCCCATCTGTTGGGCCAACGAGGCCACATCGACGGTGTCGTTGTCGGACTGGCGATCCGACAACGGAATGCAGACGTCGCCGCGACACGCACCCTCGGGCTTCAGCTCCCATCCCGTTCCGGCTTCGAAGGCACGACGATCGATGGTGAGCGATTCGAGAATCATTGCCGGAGTCTATGCGAGACCCGATCTGAACGATGGGTCGGCGATGGCCCGCAGGGCAGTGGCCCGCTGGGTGAGTGAGCGACCCCACAACTCCGCCACCCCGTGTTCGGTGACGACGGTGTCGACGAGGTAGCGGGGCACCGTGACCGTGGTACCCGCAGCCAGCTGTCGCACGATGCGTGAGGTCGAGCCGCCGGCTGCGGTCGAGGGGAACGCGATGACCGACCGTGAACCGGGAGACTGCGACACGGCGATGGCGTAGTCGGGCTGCCCGCCCGGTCCCGACAGCAACCGTTCGCCGGCCATCTCGGCGTTGACCGAGCCGTCGAGGGCGATTTCGATCGCCGAGTTGATGGCCACCAGCCCAACCATCCGGCGGAGCACGTCCGAGCCGTGGGTCAACGATGCCGGGAGCATGACGATCTCGGGGTTGCGGTGCATGAAATCGAACAGCGGGCGGGTGCCGAAGCCGAGGCCAACGCTGATCTTGCCCGGCCACAGCGGCTTGGTGGAACCATCGATGGCGCCACTGGCGTGCAGCGTGACTGCCGAGTCGCCCAGCATGCCGCTGTGGATCCCCAGGTGGCGTCGAGAGGACAACGAGCCGAGTACTGCTTCCGGGAGGGCGCCGATGCCGAACTGGAGAATCGATCCGTCGGGGATGAGCTCGATCACTCGGGCCGCGATCTGTCGGGTGACGTCGTCGATGTTCGGGGTCGGTAACTCGACCAGGGGGTGATCGCCCTCGACGAAGAAGTCGACCTCATCCCGTTCGATCTCGCCGGCTCCGAAGGTGTAGGGCATCCGGGGATTGACCTGAGCGATGACGATCGGTGCCTCGGCGATGACCTCGATGGGTGTGGCGACGCCGACGCCGAGGCTGAAGCGGCCATCGGGTCCCGGGGGACTGACATGGATGATGGCGACATCGATGGGTATGGGACCCCGGCGGGCCAGGAGATCGCCCCACTGACGCAGACTCGACGGGATGACGTCCATGGCGCCGGCCTTCGCCATCGAGGCCGCCGCCCGGCTGGGTTGGAGGCTGAGGAGGCGGAACGGCTCGTTGGGATGATCGAACAAGGGGATCGGCTCGACCAGGTACTCGGTGACCACTTCGAGGGCCGACCAGCGGTGGCGTTCGACGGCCATGGCGCCGAGAACATCGAGGGGTACGGAGGAACCCGAGGCGAAGTAGACGCGGGCGTTGTCGGCGATGGCATCGAGTGCGGTCGCCATCGACACGTTCGCCCCGGCACGTCCCCGGACTTGTGGGCGGGGAACAGATTGGTCGGAGCCGTCGGAGCCTGTGGTGGTGACTGAAGCCATTTCGAGAGTTTGCCCCTAACGTCTCGGTCATGGGTAGCTCGCCGATCTCCTTCTCCATCAACCAGGGGCTCGATGCCTCCACTCGTGCGGCGTTGGTTGCAGCCGCCCGGGACGCCGAGGCCAAGGGCTTCACCACCTTCACCGTCGCCGACCACTTCAACACGCCCATGGCACCGTTCGCTGCGCTGGCCATCGCGGCCGAGGTCACCTCCAGCCTCCGAGTGGCCCCTTATGTGCTGGACAACGACTTCCGGCATCCGAGCATCACCGCTCGTGAGGTGGCGACGATCGACGAGCTGTCGGGCGGCCGATTCGACTTCGGCATCGGGGCCGGCTGGAAGCAGCCCGAGTACCTCGAGGCCGGCTTCGAGTTCGATCGGCCCGGTGTTCGCATCGCCCGCCTGGCCGAAGCCCTCACGATCTTCGACCAGCTGTTCACCGGCGAGCCCTGCCACTTCAGCGGCCACTTCTACGAGCTTCAGGGCCTCGTCTGCCACCCTCGGCCGGCCACGTTGCCTCGCCCCCCGATCATGATCGGCGGTGGGTCGCCACGGATACTGCGCCTGGCCGCACAACGCGCTGACATCGTGAGCGTGGCGGTGAAGGCCACCCCCCAGGGCCGAATCGACGGAGGCGACATCAGTGCTGCGGGTCTGGTCGAGAAGCTCTCGTGGGTCAATGAGGCCGCAGGCGAGCGATTCGGCTCCCTTCGCTTCAATGCCCCGCTCATGGACGTGGTGATCGGCGGCGACCGACGGGCATTGGCCGAGGCGAAGCTCGAGGAGATCAAGACCGATCGGTCGATGCTGGCCTACACCCGGGAGCTCACCGTCGACGAGCTGCTGGAGTCGCCCTACTTCCTGTTCGGCACGGTAGGCGACATCGTCGAACACCTGCACGCCTGTCACGAACAGTACGGACTCGAGTCGTGGTCACAGCTCGGGCGGATCACCGCCGAGCTCGCCCCGATCATCGAGGCCCTGGGCTGACGCAGGAAGGGTCACCGATCGAAGGGGTCGGCCCCCGGCGTCTCGCTCGTCAGCGGTCGTCCCGGTGATGGTGCAGAACCGCTGAAATCGAGTTGTCGCCAGACCTCGTAGACGGTGATGGCCACCGCATTCGCCAGGTTCAGGCTCCGGTTGTCGGGCCGCATCGGGATGCGCAGGAGCCCCTGGGCCGGGATGACCTCGAGCTCGGCCGACGAGAGACCGGCGCGTTCGGCCCCGAACACGAGGGTGTCGTCGATGGCGAATGCCGGTTCGTCGTACCGCCGGGTGGCCGCCGAGGAGAATCCGTAGATTGCCCCGACGGTGCCCAGACGGCCCAGCAGCGGACCGAGGAGCCGGTGACGGTGAACGTCGACGAGCTCGTGGTAATCCAGCCCCCCTCGTCGGAGCAGGCGGTCCTCGAGGCTGAAGCCGAGCGGTTCGATCAAGTGCAGAGTGGCGCCGACGTTGGCGCACAGCCGGATGATGTTGCCGGTGTTCGGTGCAATCTCGGGGCGTACCAGAACGATGTGCATGGTGAGAAGTGTGCCGCTGCCCTAGGGTGGCGACGTGGCACCAGCGGCAGACCCGAAGCCTTCGGTGCCGACGACCAACTGGGCGGGCAACGTGGTGTTCGGGGCGGCGGACGTCGCAGCTCCCGGCGCG
Organism: Acidimicrobiales bacterium; assembly: GCA_024641625.1. Lineage (GTDB taxonomy): Bacteria > Actinomycetota > Acidimicrobiia > Acidimicrobiales > SZUA-35 > JAHECQ01. Next base: position 6,448 of record JAHECQ010000018.1, read on the forward strand.
GTAGGTGAATTGCGTCACCTGCTCGCGCAAGCGTCGTCGGCCGGCGGTCGTGTGCGGGCGTTGGGGAGCGGGCACAGCTTCAATCGGTTGGCCGACACCGACGGGTTGTTGGTCTCGATGGCACGGTTCGACGGGATCAAGGGTTTCGGGCCCGACGCCGGCGGGCACGAGGTCGCCATCGAGGGCGGGGTCCGCTACGGACAGCTTGCGGCCTACCTCCATCGCTGCGGCCGGTCGCTGGCCAATTTGGCGTCGCTGCCCCACCTCAGCGTGGCCGGTGCGGTGATGACTGCCACGCACGGCTCGGGCGATCGCAACAACAACCTGGCGGCCGCCGTTCGTTCGGTCGACCTGCTGTTGGCCGACGGCGATCTGATCACGTTGGACCGAGGTCATCCGGATTTCGATGGGGCGGTGGTGAGTCTCGGGGCGTTGGGGCTGGTCGTCGGGGTGAGGCTCCACACGGAACCGACCTTCGAGATGACGCAGTCGGTCCATCTCGACCTGCCCCTGTCGGTCGGTATCGAACAGTTCGACGAGATCATGAGTTCGGCCTACAGCGTGAGCTGGTTCACCCGGTGGCAAACGCCGGTGATCGATCAGATCTGGCAGAAGTCGGTGGTCACCGGGCTCCCGGGTTCCGTGGACCTCGATCATTCGGTCGATCTCGTGGCCCTCGGCGCTCGTGTTGCGACCGCACCCTGCCACCCGGTGCCCGACGTCGATCCGATCGCCTGCACCGAGCAACTGGGCGTGCCCGGTCCTTGGCATGCCCGATTGCCCCACTTTCGGCTCGATCATCAGCCCAGTGTGGGGCACGAGCTCCAGAGCGAGTTCTTCGTGCCTCGGACCGTCGCCGGTCAGGCAATCGAGGCGGTGGCGGCCGTCGGGTCGGCCCTGGCCGATGCGTTGTTGGTGTCGGAGGTCCGGACGGTGGCCGCCGACCGGTTGTGGCTGAGTCCGGCGTTCGGTCGCGATGTCGTGGCCCTGCATTTCACCTGGCGACCCGATTGGCCCCTCGTCCAGCCGGCGCTCGGTGCGGTGGAGTCGGCGCTGGCTCCCTTCGATCCCGTCCCTCACTGGGGCAAGGTCACCGGCATCGAACCCCGGGTCCTGCGGAGTCGCTACCCCAAGTTCGGCGACTTCGCTGCCGTGGTCGATCGGTACGACCCCGACTCCAGGTTCTCCAATGCCTGGCTCGACGCGCTGTTGCGCGGCTGATTTCGGCCGAACCGTGTGCAGGAACGCCCCGCTGAGCGTGGGTGAGTGCACTCGGTCTGAGTGAGGGGCCGGGGGAGCGGGTCAGGGCGAGGGTGGTGAGGGTGGTGAGGGTGGTGAGGGTGGTGAGGCAGAGGGGGAGTTGGAGGCGGAGGGTTTCGATGGGAGTTCCGAGCGTGGGACCAGTCCGAACAACGCGGTGTAGAACGAGTGCCACAACTGCGACTCGGCCTCGGCCATGCTGGCGGCGCGGGTGTGGCGGCGCTGCATCATGAGATACCAGGCAGCGAACAGATTGTTGACCAGCGGGACCACGGGAACGTCGGGATCGACCTTGCCCCGACGCTTGGCCTCCTCGACCACGGCGGCCAGTTGCGAGAGGTAGCCGCGCATGAACTGGGTCACGCTCGTTCGGACCGGCTCGTTGACGAACAGCAATTCCTTGAAGAACGATCGTGCAAGTTCCTGATCGGCCTCGTGATGGCGGGTGACGTGCAGGAATGCTCGGTAGAGCTGGTCGAAGAGTGGTCTGTCCGGGTCGGCCAAGGCCAGTGCATCGGCCCACGCCTGGCCGACGTCGGTTTTGAAGACATCGACCAGCAGGTCCTCCTTGGAGTTCACATAGAGGTAGAGGGTGCCCGCACCGATGCCGGCCTCGTCGGCGATGGCCGCGGTGGTGGTGGCGGCAAAGCCTCGCTCCTGGAACAGGCGGGTTGCCGCCTCGACGATGCGACGATGCTTGTCGGCCTTGTTCTGTTCTCGGCGGCCGGCCGGTTCCGGGGCGTCGGTGATGGCAGAGGCGGCAGCGGTCGAGCGGAAGTTGGTGGAATCCGATGTGGCGGATCTGGACTTGGTGGGCTTGGGTGGCGAGTCAGCGATACGCCAGGCTAGCAAGGACTGAGCGCCGGTCAGAATTGGGCGGCTGAGCTCGGAACGAGCAGTTTCGATGCTCGGCTCGGTGAACGCTGACTACCTCGATCACCGATGACCCTCCGAGAAGTAGCGAAGGACCGAACACATGAACACCTCTCAGAACATCACGTCGGCGGAGCATCTGGCCCAGGTGCAGGCGCGCTATGACGATTCCCGCCTGGGCGAGGTGGTCAAGGCCGCGATCAAGCACCTCCACGGCTTCGTCGAGGAGGTCGGTTTGACCCGGGAGGAATGGTTCGCCGGTATCGACTTCCTCACCCGCACCGGTCAGATGTGCTCGGACAATCGGCAGGAGTTCATTCTCCTGTCCGACACCCTGGGGGTATCGATGCTGGTCGAGATGATCAACCATGTCGCGGCGCCGGGGACCACTGAGCCGACGGTCTTCGGGCCGTTCCATGTCGAGGGGGCCGTCCATCGGGAGGCAGGAGCATCCATCGTCGTCGATCCCACCGAGACGCCTCAGATCAACTTCAGCGGGCGGGTGCTCGACCTCGAGGGCAATCCGATCCAGGGCGCGACCCTGGATGTGTGGCAGACGGCCGACAACGGGTTCTACGACGTGCAGGACCCAGACCAGACGCCGGGCAACATGCGAGGGGTGTTCACCACCGATGTCGATGGCCGCTACTCGTTCCGCACCGTGCCGCCGATCGACTACACGGTGCCCAGCGACGGTCCCGCAGGTGACCTGTTGCTGAGGACGGGTCGTCATCCGTGGCGCCCGGCGCACACCCACCTGGTGGTCGAAGCGCCCGGCTACCAGTCGGTCATCACGCACTTGTTCGATGCGAATTCCCAGTATCTCGACAGCGATGCCGTGTTCGGGGTGCGCCCGTCGCTGATCGTCGACATGTCATCGGACGAGGTCCACTATGACTTCGTGCTCGACCGGACCTGAATGACAGGCGGAGTCTGCAGCGACGCAGGTGCTCAATCGCGCAACAGGTAGGCCGCGTGCAGCAGTTCGGGCTGTTCGCTGAGTTCTGCGGCGGTGCCGTCGTAGCGAATCCGCCCACCCTCGAGCACGTAGGCCTTGGTGGCCAGCTCGAGGGCCAGATGGGCGAATTGTTCGATGAGCAACACCGCAACACCGCTGTTCGCCACCTCGGCCAGTACCGGCACGAGACGCTTGACCACGATCGGGGCGAGACCGAGCGACAGTTCGTCGACCACGAGGACCTTCGGCTTCGACACCAGCGCCTGGGCCAGGACGACCATCTGCTGCTCGCCGCCCGACAGCAGCCGGCCTCCGATGTCCCAGCGTTTCTCGAGTTCGGGGAACAGCTGCAGCGTGTAGTCGAGTCCTTCGGCGGCGGCCGCCTTGCCCAGCGAGTAGCTGGCAACTCGCATGTTGTCCTCGACCGTCAGGTCGGTGAGCAGGCGACGACCCTCGGGCACGACCGAAACCCCCTCCGCCCGGACCCGCTCGGGCCGCATGCCGGTGATGTCGGAGCCATTGGCGTGGATCGAGCCGGAACCGACTGCAACCAGGCCGGCGATGGCGGCCGCAGTGCTCGACTTGCCCGCACCGTTGGGGCCCAGGATCGTGGTGACCTGGCCTGGCGGTACGTGGATGCTGACGTCGTGGGTGACCGGTCGACCGGCGCGTAGGACCGACAACGACGTCAGCTTCAGACCTTCGTTGGATGCTTCGGTCACTTGGACGACCCCATTTCCACCATCATTCCGCCTCGGTGCCGAGGTAGGCCGCCAGGACTCGCCCGTCCCGCAGGACATCCTGGGTGGGACCGCAGGCCAGCAGGCGGCCGAAGTCGAGCACAGCCGACCACGAGCAGCAGGCCTGCACCAGCGCCATGTCGTGGTCGACGAGGATGACCGTGGCGTTGGTTCGCTCGGGGATCGCTCGGATGATGGCGCTGAGCTCCTCGGTCTCCTCGTCGGGCAGGCCGGCTGCGGGCTCGTCGAGCAGCACGGCCTTGGGTGCGCCCACGACGGCTCTGGCCATCTCGATGAAGCGCCGCTCCTTGGCCGGCAACGTTCGCACTAGGTCGTTGCGGACATGGGCCAGGCCGACGAACTCGAGCGCGTCGTCGACCGCGGTCTTGGCCTGGGCTCGGGTTCCGGTGGCCGAGTGCTCCTGGACGGCGAGCACGTTCTCGAACACCGTGAGGCTCTCGATGGCCTGTTCGGTCTGGAAGGTCCGACGGACACCCCACCGAGCACGCCGGAAGTCGGGCATGTCGAGCAACGCAACTCCGTCGATGACCACCGATCCCTCCGCCGGAGTGACGTACCCGGACATCACGTTGAAGAAGGTGGTCTTGCCCGCCCCGTTGGGTCCGATGAGACCACAGGTTCCCTCGGGAAAGTCGATGGACACCGCATCGAGCGAGGTGACACCGCCGAAACGGACGGTGAGGTTCTTGACCTCGATCATCCGAGCAGGCCCTTCTTCTCGGAGTTGCTGGGGGCTGTTGTCACCATCGGCGTCGGCGTCATCCCAGCAACCCCTTCTTCTCGGAGTTGCTGGGGTCTGTTGTCACCATCGGCGTCGGCTTCATCCCAGCAACCCCTTCTTCTCCATGGCCTTGGTGCTCTGGATGAGGTTCACCATCAAACCGAAGCCGAACAGCGACAAGCTGAAGTCGTTCCAGAACTGATGACCGACCATGTTCTGGACCAGGAAGTCGAGCATGATCTTGGCGAAGAAGGCAGCGAGCAAGCCGCCCCACAGGCTCTCGATGCCACCCATGAGTACGACAGCCATGAGAAACAGCGACGCCTGGCGACTGAACTGGTCGACGCCGATGGAACTCTGCACACTGCCGGCGAAGAGGCCACCCGCGACACCGGCCATGAACGCGGCGAGAGCGAAGGCGACGATCTTGTAGCGGGTGACGTCGATGCCGGCAGACAGCGCGGCTGGCTCACTCTGGCGGATCGATGCCCAGGCCCGGCCGGGCTTCGATCGGAGCATCGACCACGCCAGCATGAACATGCAGAAGGCGACGACGGCGGCGAATTGGAAGTAGGAAGCATCGCTGGCGGCGAAACCGGGCCGCCGCACCGGCTTGATGGAGGACAGATCCTTGGCGACACCCGAGAACCCGGTACCGCCGTTCGGGAACTTCAACTGGAAGAGGATGATCTCGACCGCGGCGGCCAACATCAGGGTGACCAGGGCCAGGTAGAGGCCGCTCACCCGGAGCGCCGGCAAGCCGATGAGGATGCCGATGAGCATGGCGCCGAGTCCGGCGATGAGGAGAAGGACGGGCGTGGGCAGGATGGTGGCGTAGGCCAGTCGCATGAAGATCCAGCAGCCGATGCCGTAGGGGGCCACCTGACCGAGCGAGACCAGCCCCACTCGACCGTAGAGCATGCCGGCACTGGCGGTGACGATGGCGAAGACGGCCATCTGGGTGAAGTTGGTGATCCAGAAGGCACCCAGCACATACGGCATCACGAACAACGACAGCATCATGATGCCGGCGACGGCACCCGGTTGGAAGTACTTGTGGCGCACGAGGTTGGCCAACGCGGGCATCAGGACATTTCCCTTCCGGCCAACACCACGGTACGGCGACGAGAGATCCACAGAATGGCGAGCACCGAGACGATCATCGGGACCAGACGGCGGTAGCTGGCCAGGAACTGGAGGTTTCCGCTGAACGGGGTGAAGAAGGACTCGAGGATGCCAATGCTCATCGAAGCGAAGAAGGTGGTCCACAGCGACTGGAAGCGGGCGACGATGACCCCTGCCAGCGCCGGGATGACGAACCAGGTCAGCGTGACCTGATCGAGGCTCTTGACGAACGACGGGAGCAACAGGAAGACGAAACCACACAAGAGACCGGAGCCGAACCAGGCCATGGCCTCGATCTTGCGCACCGGGACGCCCAGCAGGGCCGCGGTCTCGCGGTTGTTGGCGATGGCCCGCATGGCTGTTCCCGTTGCGCTGCGCTGGAGGAACTGGCTGATGCCGACCACGACCGCCAGGGCGAAGACGAGGGCAATCACCTGGGTGGTGGTCACCACCGTGCCACCGACCCGGAACGTCTGGTTGGGAAAATGCAGCGATCGCGGCTTCGAAGTGTCCCATCCCTGCTTCATCAAGCCCATCAGGAACAAGGCCAAGGCGATCATGCCGAGAGATTTGGCCAGCGGGTCGCGGCGATCGAGCTTGGGCGCCAGGAACCAACCGTAGGCCAGGGTGATGAGGGCGGAGACGAGCACGACGCCTGGGTAGGCGATGATCTTCCACCCCGAGACGTGCGGTTCCGGTACGGCGATCGAACCGCCCATGAACGACCACACGAGATGGGTGGCCATGGCGCCGATGGCGCCGAAGGCAAGGTTCACCACGCCCGTGGTCCGGTACAGGACGACAATTCCTGTACCGGTCACGGCGTACATGGCGCCGAAGGCCAGGCCCTGGATGATGAAGGGCAGGAGCGTACTCAAGCTGGGCATCGCGGGCCTGGTCTCCGGTGGACTAGTTGTTGGGCTGGGCGGTGGTGAGACCGCCGGCGGCCTCGGCCTTGCGGACGGCGTCGAGGATGGGGTCGACGTTGGCGATCTCGAAGCAGCCGCTGTCGTCCACCATCTTGTCGCCCGCCGGCACCACGTTGTAGTCCCAGTTGTTGGGCACGTTGCCATCGGGCAGGCCACCGAAGTACCACGGACGGCACAGATGGTCGGAGGCGAACATCTTCACGTCGCCGATGGCCGCGCTCACCGCTGCCCGATCGTCGAGATCGGCCGGGTCCATCCCGAGCAGGGTGTGCACGAGGATACGACCGATGACGAAGCCCATCTGCTGGAACGAGCCATAGGGGGCATCCGGGTTGTACTCGTCGGAGACCTCGCGGTAGAGGGCAACCTCGGGAGCACTGTCGTCGAGCAGGGCGAACTCGGCGTTGATGTTGAGCTTGTCCTTCCAGGCGTCGCCCAGGGCAACGGCCACCGAGGTGTCGTTGAGCGGGGTGGACGAACCCCAGATGACCTTGTCGATCAGGCCCTGCTCCTCGGCTGCCTTGAGGATCTTGAGACCCTCCGGTGGCGTGTAGTTGAGCAGCACGCCGCCGCCTTCACCGGCCCGGTTCACCAGGTCGAGGGCGACCGTGGTGGGGTCGGCGATCGGGAGCTCGTACTGGACGTCCTCCCACTCGAGTCCCTCCTGCTGGCTGTAGATGCCGGCCAGCGAGTTGCCATAGTCCGACGTGGGCGTGATGCCCGTGGAGCTGACCATCTTGCCGGTGGCGCCCTTCTCGATCATCTTCTGCGCTGCGCCGAGGGCGGAGTAGGCCGGCCCGGCGTTGACCGCAGCGATGGCGGGCGAGCTGAAGCACTCGGCCGGCACGCCGGCGACGATGACGTTCAGCTTCTGTTCGGCGTAGTAACCGGCATTGACCGGGCAATCGAGGATGGAGAAGCCGCCGACGATGGCGACAATATCCTTGTTCTCGACCAGCTTGCGGGCAGCGGCGGCGGCGTCCTCAGGGCTGAGGTTGTCGTTCTCCCAGACCATGACGATGGGACGGCCGTTGATGCCACCGTTGTCGTTCACGCAGTTGAAGTAGGCCTCCATCATGGTGGGGCCGGTGGAGAAGTCGATGCCCGGCACCGATGTGGTGACGTGGCCGACGGTGATGGGATCGCCGGTGGCCTTCTCGCCGTTGTCGAGTCCGCAGCCGGGACCGGCGGTGGCCTCGAGGTCGGCGGCGGAATCGCCGGTCGGCGCCGCGGTCGAATCGCTGGTGCTGTCGTCGGTGGCGGTGGTGTCGCTCGACGCCTCGGTCGTTTCGGTGCCGCCGTCGCTACTTGCGCCGTCGGAATCGCTCGATGAACAAGCGGCTCCCAACAGACCAAGTGCCAGCAGCAGGGCTGACAGTTTCTTGAGCATGTGGCTCATCCTCTCTCGGGAAATCCCGAGCTCATTCCGATGACTGACATCACCGGTCTCCCCTATGGTCGCGCGGCAACGTAGCCGCGTTGACGGGACTGTTTCAACAATTGCTGATTCCGTTCAGTTTCCGGTTCGATTGCGGTTCGGTGCCGATGCTCGTCACGAGGCGAGTGCATCGGCGGCCTCCAGGAGCCGGGACAGATGATCGGCCGGGCTTCGGCCCAGGTTGCGCCCGGAGGTGACGGCGATCTGGTTGACCCCAGTAGCGACCGCGGCGTCCCGAGCCGCCCGCCAGTCGTCGGGCTCGCCGGTGCCCGCGCCGATGAGGGTCTCGATGCCGAAGCCCTGGGTCGGCCGTCCTGCTGCTGCGAGCAGTTCGTGGAGCCGCCCGATGCACCCCGCCAGGTCTTCCTCCGGCGTGAGCAACGCGATCCAGCCATCGGCGTGCTCGGCGACTCGACGAAGCGAGCGTTGCTGTGGTCCCGAGCCGATCCAGAGTGGGATGGAGCCTGCCGCCGGCAACGGATTGATGCCGACCCGGTCGAGATGGTGGTAGTCGCCGTCGAAGGTGACGATCCGGTTGGCCCACAGTTCCTTCAGGACCCGAAGCTGTTCGTCCAATCGTTTCCCCCGGTCGGAGAAGTCGGCGCCCAGACCCTCGTACTCGGCGAAGTTCCAGCCGACACCGACCGCCAGCATCAGCCGTTGGCCGGACAGCCGATCGAGGGTGGTCGCCTGTTTGGCCACCAGGCCGGTCTCGCGTTGGGGAAGGATGACCACCCGAGGTCGGAACCTGAGTGTGGTGGTCACCGCCGCCAGATGACTGAAGAGGGTGAACACCTCGTGGAACGAGTCGTCGGCCAGGTACGGCGGAGTGGGAAAGCCGTGGATGGGGGTCTCGTCGAAGCGGGAGATGTCGGCGCCATAGATGTGATCGAAGGCCGTCAGATAGGAGTAGCCGGCGCCTTCGATCGCCTGGGCGAAGTCGCGGATGAAGAGCGGGTCATTGCCGATCTCCGCCTGGGGATAGACGGCTCCGATGACAGGGTCGTTGGGCATGGCCGCGAACATAGGTCAAGACGGGGACAACGGGCTGCTCCTCGCAGTTCCGAGGCTCGGATCGCGCCGCTGTCGGATGGCGGCGCTGTCGGATGGCGGCGCTGTCGGATGGCGGCTCTGTCGAATGGCGTCGCTGTCAGATCGCGTGGCTTCGGAGGAAGTCGATGATCTCCTCCGCCGGGGCCGGGTGAGCGAACAGGTAACCCTGCCCCACGAAACACCCCATTTCCTGGAGGAGCGCCCGTTGGGACTGTTGCTCGATTCCCTCGGCCATCGTCTCGACGCCGAGCACGGTGGCGAAGTCGGTGATTGCCGCCACGGTTGCCGTCGAGCGTGCCGGCTCGTGGTCGAGCGCGGCGATGAACGTCCGATCGATCTTCAGGACGTCGACCGGGAGTTGACGGAGGTAGCCGAGCGCGGCGTAGCAGGCGCCGAAATCATCGATCGAGAGTCGGAGACCGAGATCCCGCAGCGATTGCAGGCGGCCGACCGCGTCGGCGTCGTCGATCAGACTCCGCTCGGTGATCTCGAGGATCAGCTTGGAGGCCGGCACCTGGTGCCGGGCCAACGCCGACCTGATCGAGTCGACGAAGTCGATGTCGCGAAGCTGTTGGGGTGCGACGTTGATGGCGATCGACGGTGGGTCGCCCAACTCGTCGGTCCAGAGGCGAAGCTGCCGGCATGCCTCGTCGAGGACCCAGGCACCGAGCCGCGCGGCCAGTGGGGTGTCCTCGATCAGCGGGAGGTACTGCGCGGGCGCAACCATGCCGAGGTCCGGGTGTTGCCAACGGAGCAAGGCCTCGACACCGAGTACCCGGCTCGTGTCCAGGGCGACGATGGGCTGGTAGTGCAGCGAGAGCTGCTCTTTGCGCAGCGCGGTCTGCAGATCGGCCAGGAGGCGAAGGCGTTCGGTCGCCAACTGGCTGAGTCGTTCGGAGAATTCGACGAGTCGACCGCGGCCTGCGTCCTTGGCCGCGTACATGGCCAGATCCGCGTTCCGCAGCATCGATGCCGCATCCGGACCATCGTAGAGAACGGCCGGGGTGGAGGACATGCCGATCGAGGCCGACACGATGGCGCCGACGCCACCGATCTCGAACGGCTCGGCCAGCGCGCGAAGGGCCCGTTCGGCGAGCGTGCGAGCCACCCCGTGGGAGTCGTGACCCTCGATGAGGATGGCGAACTCGTCGCCGCCGATACGAGCGACGAGGTCGCGTTCGCGGGCGATGCCCCGCAGGCGGTCCGCCGCCTCCCGCAGCAGGTGGTCGCCGGCTCCGTGGCCGAGACTGTCGTTGATGATCTTGAATCCGTCGAGGTCGAGCACGAGCACGGCAATGCACGACGACTGCTCGAGGAGGTTGGTCAATCGCTGTTCGAGGACGAGCCGGGAGCGCAGACCGGTGAGGGGGTCGTGCCCCTCGTTGTGGCGGACGGTGGCCTCGAGGGCCAGGAGTTCGGTCACGTCGTTCACGACACACATCAGGACGTCGCTCCCATCGAATTGCGCAGGACGAACGTTGATCTCGACGTCGCGAATCGAGCCCGACCGCACCCGGTGATGCCATGGGCCCGAGGAGCCGATGGGTGAGGCCGCCGGCGTGGCAGCCAAGCCCAGCAAGGGCAGGCGCAGGTGTTCGCTCTCGGGATGCAGTGATCGGAATGGCCGGCCAAGGAGGTCGGCCCGGGACCCGTAGCGTTCGCATGCGGCGTCGTTCAGCTCGACGATCTCGAGCTCCTCGGCCCCGAGCACGAAGGTGGGCAGCGGGTTCTGGTCGAAGCTGCTGCGGAAGTGATCGTGTTCGCGGCGCACCTGTTGCTGGGCCTCGAGTCTGATGATGGCACTCGACATCGCGTGGCCGACGACGGCGAACACGTCGAGCAGGGGCTGCCATTCGCGTGTCTGTCGGTGGTCGTCCAGGATGAGCACGCCCAGCAGCTCCGACGCCATCACCAACGGAACGACCACATTGGCCCGAATACCGACATCGCCGAGCGCTGATTCGCCCACCGCGCTGTCGCCGATCGAACTGATCTCGCCCGACCGGAAGGCTCTGACCAATCCCGGGTGCTCGGTGAGGGCGACGGAGTCAAGATCGTCCGACAGCGACCAGTCGAGTTCGAGGGGCGGGGTCACCTCGTCGTCGGTCAACCGGAGCAGGCCGACGCGATCCACCTCGACATATCGGCCGAGGTGACCCAGCGACGTTTCGATGGCATGGGCGAGCCCGTCGATGGGGGCATCGAGCATCGACAGCAACTGTCGCACGAACTCCATGTCGGACGCTGCGCTGGTGGACACAGCGCTGATGGACACAGCGCTGTCCTTCGACTCGGCGCTGTCCTTCGACTCGGCGCTGTCCTTCGACTCGGCGCTGTCCTTCGACTCGGTGAACATTTCGATCGACGCCACAGCTGTTCATCGGTCACCTCGGGAGGACTCTTGAACGATGAGTGGACCGATCTGCCGGTTCGTTGGGGCGAGGGCGCCGGCGTCGCCTGTGGAACCGGGAGTCACCGGTCAGTCGACCAGGGCCGTGGCCACTCCTGCGAGCGTGTCCTCACCTCGTTGATTGGTGGCGGCCACGGCCACGTGCAGGCGAAGTCGACCCGATGGCGTGTCGGGCGCGAAGCCGATGATGTCGCCGGTGACGCTCAACACGTCGCCGCAGAGCACCGGCCGCAGGAACCGGCAATCGATGGTGCCGCCGACGAGGAATCCGGTTCCGGCGGCCGCCGTCATCATGGTCGACACATACGCGGTGCTCATCATGCCCTGGGCGATGGTGGCATCGAAGCCCTTGGCCGCGGCCCATTCGGGGTCGGTGTGGATCGAACCGGGTTTGACACCCGAGTAGATGTCGATCTTGCGTTGCGTGACCTCCCGGGTGAGCGGCGCCAGGCGATCGCCCCGAGTGAGGTCGCCGAAGCGTCCGCAGCCGGTCACGATGTCCGGGTCGACCGGGGGTACCTCGGGTTCGGGGCGGGGGCTGCTACCGGGGGGCGGCACGGTGGCCTCGGCGAACAGCATCTGGACGAATCGGCCGCGCACCAAAGCGGTGAGGGATTCGTCACGGGTCTCGTACTCGGTGACCATGTAGGGCTTGTTGCGGCGCCAGTACTTGTCGGCCATGGTCCCTTCGGTGCGAGCCCGGGTACCGAGGGGAATGGGGGCCAGGAACTCGTAGACCATGCGAGCATGCAGGCCGGCGGGCACCATGTAGTGATTGTGCCGCAGGAACAACGCCTGATTGGCCAGGATCGTCGGGTGCGCGATGGGCGGACCGAACGGCCCCGGTTCGAAGAACCAGGGGTCGTGGTCATCGACCGCGTAGGCGTACGCCTCGACGTCCTGGGGGCGCAGCAGGCGTTCATCGGAACGAAATCGCTGCCCGACCTCGAGGATGTCGTAGGAGATCGTGGGGAACCCGGCTGCAGCCAAGACCTCCGGGGTGAACTCCGGATCGGGGCCGGTCATCAGAACTGGATGACCGTGCGAGCGCCGTCGCCGGCGTGCATCGCCGCCACGATGTCGTTGATGTCCTCGAGCCGTGCTCGACGGGTGATGATCTGGTCCAGCTGAAGTCGCCCCGCCCGGTAGAACTCGAGGTATCGGGGAATGTCGAGTCGGAACCGGGTCGAGCCCATTCGTGAGGTCTGGACCGTGCACTCCGGTCTGATCGCGGCGAAGGGGATCTCGAACACGGCGCCGTCGGGGGGTACGCCGACGATGGTGCAGGTGCCCCGGACGGCGAGGGACTCGCAGGCCTGGCGCACCAACGCGGGGATGCCGACCGCCTCGAAGGCATGGTCGACTCCCCGGCCGGCGGTGAGTTCCCTGATCTCCTCGACCGCATTGCCCGTCCTGGCGTTGACACCATCGGTGGCGCCGACCGAGACGGCCATGTCCAGCTTGGCGTCGACCTGGTCGACGGCGATGATGCGTGACGCACCGGCGAGCGCGGCGCCCTGGATGATGGAGAGCCCGACTCCACCACAGCCGAACACGGCGACGGTCTGGCCGGCCTGAACCTTGGCGGTTCGCAGCGCCGCCCCGACGCCGGTGAGCACCCCGCAGCCGACCAGGCTCGCAGCATCCAACGGGAGGTCGTCGTCGATCTTCACCACCGAATGCTCGTGGACGAGCATGACTTCGGCGAAGCTGGCGAGCCCGGCGAAGGCGAAGACTCGCTGGTCGCCCTGGGTCAACCTCGACGCCTGGTCCCGGCTGCGGCCGGTGGGATTGGCTGCGCAGAGGTTGGGATGCCCGGCGAGGCACTGTTCGCACTGTCCGCAGAAGCCCGAAAGGCACGTGACCACGTGATCGCCGGGTTTGACGTGGGTGACGCCGGGCCCGACGGCTTCGACGATGCCCGCGCCCTCGTGACCCAACACCAGCGGTCCCCGCCCTGCGTTGATGTGACCATCGATGACATGGAGGTCACTGTGGCAGACGCCGGTCGCCACCGATCGGATGAGGACCTCGCGTTCGAGTGGGTCATCGACGGTGATCTCCTCGATGCTGAGACCGTCTTGGTCCTTGCGGTAG
>JAHECQ010000295.1 GCA_024641625.1 Acidimicrobiales bacterium
GTCGGCCGCCATCACCCGATAGGTCGTGTACTTGCCGCCGGCGATCGTGACCAGGCCCGGGAAGGGTCTGGTGGTGAGGTGTTCGCGGCTCAGCTTGGTGGTGGACGAGGCTCGATTGTCGGCGATCAGGGGGCGAAGCCCGCTGAACACCCCGATGATGTCCGCTCGGGTCAGCTCGCAGGTGAGCCAACGATTGGCCTCCCCGAGGAGGTAGTCGACATCGGCGGCCAGCGCGGAGGGTTGGTCGAGGTCACCGTCGTAGGCAGTATCGGTGGTACCGATCAGCCAGTTGCGACCGAAGGGGATGACGAACAGGACGCTGGTGGCCGTCTTGGTGATCAGCGCCACCTTCCCTCTGATCCGATCGCCGGGTACCACCAAGTGCACCCCCTTGGATGCGGTGACCGACAGACTCGTCTGCCCGGCCAATCGTTCGGTGCGTTCGCTCCAGGCACCGGTGGCGTTGATGACCACCCGACTGCTGACCCGTACCCGCTCGCCGGGCTGCGTCTCGTCGGCCGATGCCGCCGATGGGGCGGCGAGTTCGACAACGGCCCCGGCGATCGAACCGGCCTGGGTCCTGACGAATTCGACCACGCGAGCACCAGTCAGGATTCTGGCCCCGTACTTGGCCGCCGTTCGGGCGACGGCCAAGGTGTGGCGGGCGTCGTCGACCTGGGCATCCCAGAACTGGACGGCTCCGGTGAGCACATCGGGCCGAAGATCGGGGAATCGCTCGATCGCGGCCTTTCGTCCGAGGTGGTGATGGCGGGGCAGCTTGTCTCCGCCGGTGACTGCCAACCCATCGTAGAGGGCCACACCGGCGCCGACGTATCCCCGCTCCACCACCCCCTTGGCCAAGGGAAACAAGAACGGAAGCGGGCGAACCAAATGAGGACACAGCGTTGCCACCATCCTGCCTCGTTCGGTCAGCGCCTCTCGCACCAGCGGGAAGTCCCGTTGTTCGAGGTACCGCAGCCCGCCGTGGATGAGCTTGGTCGACTTGCTGGAGGTGCCGGCGGCAAGGTCCACGGCCTCGACCAACAGGACCGACAAGCCGCGTTGGGCTGCATCGAGAGCGACACCGGCACCGGTCACGCCTCCGCCGACCACCAGGACGTCGACCGACAGACCATCGAGTTCGCCGAGCAACGCTGCTCGCGACTGCGGGGAGAGAGCGGTGGACATTCGGGGAGCCTACCGAGGCCCGGGGGGGCGACCGCCGGACGCGACCACCTACCACGACGCGACGACCTACCACAACGAGAGAGGGTGGCCTCCGAAGAGACCACCCTCTGATTCGAGAACAAGTGACCTCTGCGACAGGACCTCCGCCCGCCAGAGGTGACTCCTGTCAGGCCCTGTTCCCGGTACCCGCACTAACAGTGAACACTACGACCACCCATCGTGGCAATAGGTCGGAGGGCCGTTCTCCCTGTTGGGTCACTCGGCCCACACCTCACCCGATTGGTCCAGGTGACCCGCTGGGCTGCTCGGCCTCGGGCCGATCAGAGTCGGCGCAGCAGCACTTCGGTCACCTGATGATCACTGCCCTTGTGAAGGATCAGGTCGGCCCGTTGGCGGGTGGGCAGGATGTTCTCCACCAGATTCTTCTGGTTGATCGACTCCCAGATGGTGGTCGCGGTCTCCATGGCCTCGCCGTCGGTGAGCTGGGCATATCGATGAAAATACGAGTCGGGATCCCGGAACGCCGTTTCACGGAGGGTGAAGAACCGTTCGATGTACCACTGGCGGATGTCTTCGACGTCGGCATCCACATAGATCGAGAAATCGAAGAAGTCCGAGACGAACACCGGGTTCGCATCGTCGGCAACGCCGGTCTGGAGCACATTCAGCCCCTCGACGATGACGATGTCGGGCTGTCGGACGACGTTGACCTCGTCGACGATGTCGTACACCAGGTGCGAATAGACCGGGGCACTGACCTCCTCCATACCGGACTTGATGTCGGTGAGGAACTGGAGCAGACGACGGCGGTCGTAGCTCTCGGGGAACCCCTTGCGGTGCATGATCTCGCGCTCGACCAGCACCGCGTTGGGGTACAGGAACCCATCGGTGGTGATGAGGTCGACCTTCGGGTGATCGGGCCACCGGTCGAGCAACGTCTGGAGCACGCGAGCCGTGGTCGACTTTCCCACGGCGACCGATCCGGCCACGCCGATGATGAAGGGCACCTTCCCCGGCAGCTTCCCCAGGAAGGTGTCGGATGCCCGGTAGAGCTCTTGACTCGCCCCCACGTAGAGATTCAACAATCTCGACAGGGGCAGCATGATCTCGGCGACGTCGCTCAGGCTCAGGGCGACGTTGATGCCTCGCAGTCGTTCGAGATCGGCCTCGGTGAGGGTCAACGGGGTTGCTGCCCTCAGACGCCCCCATTCCTCGGCCGTGAAGCGGAGATAGGGCGACGGCGAGGTGATACCGCTGGAGCGATCGAGCGCCATCGGTCTGGACAACCCACTATCAGTCACCGGGGAATGGTGGCAGGCCGGGGGGTTCGGTGCGAGTCGGTGGTCAGTTTCTCTCACGCGAGGCGTTGGCCCAGGCGATGCGGATGCCGATCGAGCATGGTGACTACAGTCGAGGGAATGCCACGCCGCCAAGCCTCGCGGGTGATCCTGCTCGATCCCGCTCAGCGCATCTTCCTCATCGAGTCCGGTGACCCCGCCAACCCCAACGGCACCCCGTGGTGGGAGATCCCCGGCGGCGGCATGGACCCGGGCGAATCGTCTGCTCACTGTGCCGCGCGAGAGTTGTGGGAGGAAGGGGGCTTCGGCGAAGTGTCCGTCGGTCCGGTCATCGCCACCCAGCACGTGCAGTTCACCTTCGCCGGGATGTTCTTCGATCAGGACGAGGTCATCCACATCGCCACCACCGAACAGACCGAGATCGCTCCCCCCCAAGGTCTCGAGTTCTTCGAGGCGATGGCGTTCAAGGGTTCCCGGTGGTGGACCGTCGACGAAGTGTTGGCGTCCAGCGAACGCTTCCTGCCACCTCGTTTGCAGGAATTGGTTGCCCGGCTGGTGAACGAGGGCATCCCCGAAGAGCCCTTCGACATCACTCCCTGAGCCGGCTGAGCCGGGCCCGATTCAGCCGAGGGTGGTATCGGACCCCAGAATCACCACGAGGTGTGCCTCGGCCGCCGGCACACCCGGATCGTCGGGCATGGCCGCGATCTGGGTGGCGGGAATGCTCAGTAGACGCGCCACCTCGATGGCATCGGCCTGATACCCCTCCACGAAATACACCACACTCTGCTTGGTAGCGGGTGCATTCTTCGGACCGATGGTGGCGTAGCCCGCCTGGGCGACGAGATCGGTGCCGACGGTGGCGATGCCTTTGCGACCGGCGCCATTACCCACCCGAACGATGACGGTGTTGGGCAGGTGCGGAGCAGGGATCGTGGTCGTGGTCGACACCGCCGAGTCACCCTCGGCTCCAGCGGCGACGGTAGTGGACGAGGTGGCCGTGGTCGAGGTCGTGGTCTGCGGCTTGGAGGAGTCAACGGTGCCATCGAGCGTGCGGAAGAGTGCCCGCGCCCCCCAGACCAGGCCGAGGGCCATGGCCAGGAGTACCGCAGCGAGAGCCACGGCATTGATTACGTCATGGCGTTCAACACGATCCACAGCTCATCAGCCTTTCATGCCACGGCGACAAAGTGGCGGATCGACGACACTCGCTCAGCACGTGAACAAGGGCGGAGCCTAGAGGCGCCGGCTGCGATTGCGGCGGCGGGCGCTGCCCCACTCGCTGCCATCCCGAGCTTTGCCGAACCCGAAATCCGAACAGGCCCCCGGATGGTGGCACGCCCGCCCCGATCGAACCGATCGGGGCGGGACGAGCTCACACTTCTGCCCGCACGATCGATGGCCCGAGAGAACCGGGCACCGATCGAACCGTCGCACGCTACCTCTCTCGACCGAGGTCGGCCAGGTGATTCGACCCCCTTCCATCGGCTCGCCCTGTCCGTTCGTGAATACAGGCACCGAAAACACCCGCGCCATCAGATCTGCCCGCTCACGGGGTTCACCCGGGCGCTGTGACCTCCCCCAGGCGCAACAATGCGGTGGCGAAATCGTTGAGCGGGGTCGCCAGACCATGGCGGCGAGCCAAGATGCCGATGATCTCGTTGCGATCCTGCCACTCGGTCGGGGAGCCCCCGAGACGGTCGACGGTGATCGACGACAGATGTCCCGCCGCATGGCCCCGAACCCGACGGATCAGCCGATCCGGCACGTCATCGTCGAGTGTTGCTCCTTCGGCCCGAGCGACGGGAACGATTTCGGCCATCAGCGCCCGGGTGAACGCTCGACCCTCGTCGTCCTCCAGGAACACCGAATTGGCCTGTCTCGACAACACCCCCATGGCTCCCAGGGCGGCGTTGAGGATCAGTTTGGTCCACGCAGCAGTCGGCCAGTCATCGGTGGGCGTGACCGCCAGATAGGACGAGGCGAACCAACTCGCCGCCTCGCGCCCAGCCCGGGAGTCGGGCACCTCGAGGCGCGAGGTGCCGGTGATACTCACTCGTCCGGGCCCGTGGCGGGTGGCGGGAAGGGAGACGATCGTCGGCACCAGCTCGACACCCTCGGTCACCATCGAAGCCAGACGCTCACGATGGGTGATGCCATTCTGGGCGATCAGCAGTCGGGTCCGTGGCCCACAGGTCGCCGCCAGCAGCGGCGCCGTTGCCGCCGTTTGGTAGGTCTTGGTCGCCAAGACGACCAGTGGGGCAGGCGCCAGCTGATCCGCTCGCGTGGCGACCTCGACCGGTTCGGACACCGAACCGGTCAAGTGGTCGACCTCCAGGCGGTCGAAGGTACCTCGACCGGCCAGGATCGGTCGATGGCCGGCCTCGATCAACGCCGCGGCCAACGCACAGCCGATTGCCCCGGGACCGATCACCACCGGCGATCCGAATGGTCCCGGGGGCGAGAGATCTCCACGTCCAGTGTCGAACCCGGGCACCGGCGCAGGTGGGGGAACAGAGGGTTGGGAAACAGAGGGTTGGGAAACAGAGGGTTGGGAAACAGAGGGTTGGGAAACAGAGGGTTGGGAAACAGGGGGTTGAGAAACAGGGTGCGGCGCAGTCACCGCCAAAGCTTGCCATCCGGCCGCCGACTGGGCGCGAAAAAGGGTCGGGGGCTAGGGTCCGCCCATGGA
>JAHECQ010000019.1 GCA_024641625.1 Acidimicrobiales bacterium
GGCCACGCCTCCGCCCCGAGCCGCTGCTGGGCCTCTGCCGCAGCGCTCACTGCGTCACCGGCCCGACCGAACGCCGCAGCGAACGCATCGCCGGCAGTGCTGAAGACACAGCCCCCGTGCCTCTCGATCGCCGAGCGGAGGATCTCGTCGTGACGTTCCAATGCCCGAACCATCCGATCCGGATGCTCCTCCCACAACCACGTCGAACCCTCGATGTCGGTGAACAGAAACGTCACAAGTGTTTCGAGCAACCGGCAACAACCAACAATGGCCAGGAAACCAAGGGCCGCGATGCAACCGCTGCATCGTCAGAGGGAGTCGAGAACCGCCATGGCTGACGATCCGTCCCAGTCGACTCCGGCGATCCTCCCGCCACCGCTCCGTCTGTCGGCCAGTACCCGAGCCCCTCAACCGCTCGAAGGGACGACCTCGAGGCTTGCCTGATCTGCTCGGTCTTTCAGCTCTTGGCGGTTGCGGTCATGTGCTGCGCCACCCGTGGTCCGACGTCGCGGGCGAGCGCCTGCAGCGAACGATCCCACCGGTCGGTCCCGTCGGCATCGTGGCCGACGGCCACCAGTGTGCCGAACGCACCGATCTCGTCGACCATGGCGCACAGTCGATCGGTGACGCTGTCGGCGGTACCGGCGATCACGCATTTCTCGATGGCCTTGTCGACCTTGAAGCGTTCGTTCAAGGTGACCGACGACGGCTCACCGCTCTCGGTGGCCTCTCGAGCGAGTTCGGGCATCGAGCGAACGCCGGCGAGGTAGCGGAAGTAGAAGCGGAAGACGCCGTCGGGGTCGTCGATCAGCTCCTCGGCTTCGGCGTCGGAATCGGTGACGAGCAGGTTTCGGCACACTCGCCAAATCGACCGGTCGGCGGGCTTGGCCAGCTCCTCACGGACTGCGGCATAGGTGTCCCACTGGGACTTCACGAAGGAGATCGGGACGAAGTTGGCCGAGATGGGAATGAAGTCCCGCTCGGCTACGAGGCGGGCGGTGGTGCCACCGGGTGATGCCATGGCCATCGCCATCGGAGGGTGGGGCTTCTGGAATGGCTTTGGCAGCGAGCCGACGCCGTGGCTCGGCCAGATCTGCGTCTCGAGGTCGCCACCCCAATACGTGCCTTCGAGATGAATCGGCGCGTCCTTCGTCCAAAGCTGCTGGATCATGTCCATCGACTCGATGGCCACCCGCATGCGTTCGTCCATGTCGGGGCGGCCGAACAGTTCGGCATCGCTGGCCAGACCACCGGGTCCGACCCCCAACATCAAGCGCCCGTGGCTCAACTGGTCGACCAGTGCGGCCTCCGCGGCGACGACCACGGGATGACGGTGGCCGAGGTTGACGACACCGGTGCCGAGGCGAATGGTCGAGGTCTCCGCGATCAGCGAGGTGAGGAAGATGAGCGGCGAAGGAATGGGTTCGGCCTTGGACGAGAAGTGTTCACCTACCCAGGCCTCGGTGAAACCCAGCCGCTCCGCCAGGAGAATGGTTTGACGATCCTCCTCCAGCGACTGCCCGTAGTCTTTCGACGGATGGTGCAGGGGCATGAAGAAGAGGCCGAGATCCATCGTGGGAGAATGGCAGACCACGACCATCGGAGCCAACCAGAATCGAGCGCCGGTCGCGCGGGACGGTCAGGCTCGACGAGGTGCCAGAGGCAACTGCTGAGGTCAGGATGAGCCGACGGTGGATTCGATTCGCCGGATCTCGGTGATGGCAGCGCGGATCTCGTCGGCATCGCTGGACACCAGGCCCCGAAGCGCCCGATGCCCAGCAGTCTGGAGCATGCGGTGGTTCTCGTCGAGCAGGGCGTCTTCGATCAGCGGTTGGTGATGCTTCAAGGCAGCCTCGGCCATGGGCGGCCAGCCGGTGTGTGGCCGAGTCCCCATGATGTGGCGAAGATCCTCGATTAGCGCGTTGACCGAAAGCATGGCCTCGACAGGCGTCATGGCTCGAAAGGTAGTCGAGCGGACCTGGTTGACCCGGTCATACGATCGCGGTATTCAGACCCCAGGCGACGGCGACCAGCTCGAGCGTGCGAACTCGGTGGTCCAGCCCGTGGGTGGCGCACGAGAGGATCAATTCGGCAGCGCCGGTGACGCCGGCAAGATGGCGGAGTCCCTCGGCGACTTGATCCTGGGTACCGAGAATCGTGTTGCTCGGCATCTGGCGGGCCAGCGCGATTTGGGGGTGTCGCGCTGCTTCTTCGGGCGAGAGGAGCGGAAGGAGATGACCCGTTCGCATACCGAACTTCCGAAGTCGTTGTGGTCCCGAGAGATAGTCGGCCTCTTCTTCGCTGTCGGCGGCGATGACGGTGGCGCTGACCATCGTGTAGGGCTCGTTGAGGAGTATCGATGGTTGGAAGTGGTCTCGGTAGATGGCGACCGCCTGTTCGGTGCCCCCCATGTCGAAATGGTTGGCGAACACGAAGGGGATGCCCAGCAACCCGGCCAATTGAGGACTGAACCCCGATGAACCCAACAAGAAGACCGACGGATAGGACGTTGCCGCCGGCGTGGCCCGGAATCGCTCCCAGAGGCCGGTATCGGTTCGTACGTCACCGAGCAGACCCATGACGTCCAACAGGTTGCGAGGGAAGTCCTCCTCCACTTCGCGTGCGCCACGACGGAGCGCGGCTGCGGTGCTCTGATCGGTGCCCGGAGCTCGACCGACACCGAGGTCGACCCGGCCCGGATAGAGCGCCTCCAACAGCGCAAACTGCTCGGCGATGGCGAGCGGCGCGTGGTTCGGCAGCATGACGCCACCCGAACCGAGCTTGATGTGCTCGGTCCGGGCGCCGAGATGGGCGAGCAGGACCGACGGCGTGGTGCTGGCCACGGTCTCCATGTTGTGATGCTCGGCCACCCAGAACCGAAGGTAACCGAGCGCGTCGGCCCGTTGGGCCAGCACGGTCGTGTCGGCCAAGGCTTGGCTGCTCGTATGACCTGCGGGTACGAGCGCAAGGTCGAGAACCGACAACGGTATCGAGGTGGTGTCGGTAGGACTCATGGAGCGTCGACGGGAACCGTGTCCATGACCGCGGGCGAGACGACCTCGAGGGCTTCGAAGTCACGAGACACATTGATCTCGTTGTGGATCATGCCACCGGGGATGGCCATGACCCCTCCTTCGCCGAGTCGCTCCACCCGGCCGCCCTCGAACTCGAGATCAACCCAACCCTTGAGCACGTAGACGAACTGCAGATCGCACACGTGGTAATGCCAGCCGGTGGATTCCATGACGTCGGTCGAGCGCATGACCTGGGCGCGGTACTTGCCTCCGGTGACATCGGCGAGGCCGGTGTCGCGATATTCGAAGAACGACCGACGGCCGGTGTGGGCGAAGACGGCATCGGCGAGGTGCTGACAGAGGAGGTCGGTGGTGTGGTCGGTCTCGGCGTCTTGGACAGTCATGGTCAGTCTCCTCGGATATTGGGTGAAGTCGAGTGACAGTCTCGGCTCCAGCAGTCTTGTGCGCCACAGAAGGTTTGTCGAACGGCCACGGCGCTCGGAGCAGCCTTCAGACCACCCGAACGTGGGGGGACATGAAGGCGATCGGTGTGGAGCAACCGGCCTCTTTTCGCAGCGCCGCGATCAGTCGCCCGGGCTGCACGGCTTCACGAGGCGTGGTGACGCGATTGCCCAGCAGATCCGCCAAGGCATCGAGACGATCGGTGGCATAGGCGAGACCTGCGAGCCGGGACGGACCGCCGGCGGGGTCGGGGGTCGGCGGCCCCGAGAGTTCGAGTAGCACCTGGCCGGCCCAGAAGAATGTCATGTCCACGGCGTCCCCCGCCGAATTGGTGTCGCGATGGCCCCGTTGCCCGAGTCCGAGGGCCGTGAGGGCCGCCACCGTTCGCGGCGTGTCCGGGGTCCGGATGACGAGATGGTCGATTCGGAACGCGCCGTTCGGGTGGACCCCCGGCGGCCGAACGTCGTGAGATGACACCACTCGGGTCGTGATGCCGTCGATGCCCCCGGGGCCGTCGATCCCGCCGAGGGCGGAACTCGCAGATTCCGGCTCGCCACGAGTCAGCCTGGTTTGTCGTGGATCGAGCACCACAGCCCAGCCGACGATCCCGCCTCGCCCAGGGATGTCGCGATGATCGGACCCGATCAGTCGGTGTTCGACCGTACCGACCACGCAACGGTCCCCGTCGACGGAAAAGCCGGCGTCTCGCCAGCTTCGAGCGTCATCGGCGATTTCGAGCCATGCGATCTCCATGGCAGGCACCTCTCCCGGCTTCGGCCAACCAGCGCCATACCGGCGGCTCCTTGCCAAGGCTAGACCCCTCACCCCGACCCTTGCGGCCCAGGCAACGGTCCACCAGGATCTTCGAGTGAGATCTCGGACCCGCCTCTCCGATGGCGAGGGCGTGTGGGACACGGCCAAAGGGGATCTGCGGCGGGCCCGAGGTCTGCAGGCGGTCGGGGTCGTCGGACTGCTGGTCTGGATGGCCTTCCAGTGGGGCTTCGGCAACGACGCGCTGTTGCCATCGATCGCCGCCAATGCGTTCGATCTGGTCGACGATGGTGAGAGCTGGCGCAGCGGCGTCAGCGGTGTCCTGGCAGCGACGGTCGCGTCGTTCGTGTTCTGGGGCGGTAGCCAGCTTCTGGACGCGATCGTGATGCTCTCGGGACTTCGTCTTGTTCCGGGGCTCACCGATCGCCTATCGGCGTATCTACGCCGAAGAGGTCTGGTGAAGCCGTTCGCCGAGTTGCGGTGGACGACTCGCTGGGCCCTCGCCTACGCCACTGGCGTGTCGGTGATCTGCCTGGTCGACGTGTTCGCGACCGGCCGACCCGGGCTTCGTCATCGGTGGCGAATGATACTGGTGTCGGTGTGGCTGTCGGCAGGAACGGTGGCCGGTGTCGTGGCGATGGTGGTGACCGCCGCCATGGTCGCAACCCGCATTCCGAGCATCGAGACCGAGGCGACCATCTTCATCCGGGTCGCCAAGAACCCACTGACCTGGATCACCCTGTTCGGGGTGATCTTCCTGGTCGGGTACCTTCGGCGCCGTGCCATCGGGCGCGTCACACCCAACGAAGATTCCGGCGCCGATGTTCGGCGGTCGGACGACCGCTGACGGGGAGATTGGGTCTTGGTCGCCGAGTGCGAGACAATTGGGTGACAGCCATCCCTGACGGCATTCACCGAACACCGAGGAGACCCCTGTGGCCAAACGCGACGACAAGCCGATCGAACGAGCCCAGAACCCGTTCAACTTCGACATCTCGACGAACGAGGAGCGCCCACCGCAGGAGTACTACGACCGCATCAAGGCGAAGTTCGCCGAGGAGCGCGACCTGCGCCTGGACTACCGCCCCGACGGCGACAGTCAGTACATCCTCGATCTCGAAGGCGAACTTGCCCGCTACGAGGTCGATCCGTACGGAACGGACTTCGTCGAGCGCGAACCTCTGACCGATGAGGTCGAAGTCCTCTTCATCGGCGGCGGGTTCTCGGCGCTGTTGACGTCGGCTCGGCTGCGCCAACATGGCGTCGAGAGCATTCGAATCGTCGAGCGGGGCGCCGATGTCGGTGGCACGTGGTACTGGAATCGCTATCCGGGCATTGCCTGTGACGTCGTCGCCTACGACTACCTGCCGCTCCTGGACGAAATGGAGTACGTGCCCACGCGGCACTACGCCGGGGGAGAGGAGATCTATCAGCACTGTCAGGCCATCGCCCGCCGCTACGACCTGTATGACCTCGCCGTCTTCCAGACCACGGTGACCTCGACGGAGTGGAATGCCGAGGAGTCCCGTTGGCACGTGCGCACCGATCGCGGCGATCACATGCGCGCCCGATTCGTCATCTGCGCGAACGGCACGTTGTCCAAGCCGAAGTTGGCTCGGATCGACGGCATGACCTCGTTCACCGGTCACTCGTTCCACAGTTCGCGCTGGGACTACGAGTACACCGGGCAGAACCTCGAGAACCTCTCGGACAAGGTGGTCGGCATCATCGGCACGGGAGCCAGTGCCGTCCAGATCATTCCCAACCTTGGTGCGGCGGCCAAGGAGCTGTTCGTCTTCCAGCGCACTCCATCGTCGATCGACGTGCGCGACGACTGGGCCACCGACGAGGAATGGGCTGCCCGACTCGAGCCCGGATGGCAGGCCCAACGACGGGCCAAGATCATCGAGGCCCAGCGCCGCCAGGCCGATCGGAGCCGTCGGACCACGCTCACCCGGGAAGAGAAGATTCGCCGGCAGGAGAACGCCAACATCGACGCCATGATGCGCATCCACAAGCGTATCGACGAGATCGTCGAGGATCCCGAGACGGCCGAGTCGTTGAAGCCCTGGTACATGCTGATGTGCAAGCGCCCGTGCTTCCACAACGACTACCTGCCGACCTTCAACCGTCCGAATGTTCATCTGGTGGATACACACGGCAAGGGCATCACCCAGATCGCTCCCGAGGGTCCGGTGTTCGAAGGGCGCACGTACCCCTTGGACCTGTTGATCTATGCCACCGGGTTCGAGGTCCAGAAGACCGGCATCTACAACCGGATCATCGGGGAGGGTGGCCTCGATCTCGACGACAAGTACGGCGAGGGCATTCGGACGCTGGTCGGCATCCATACCCACGGGTTCCCGAACCTGTTCATCATGGGTGGTTACCAGGCATCGTTCCAGTTCAACCTCACCGATTTGCTGCAGGTGCAGGGCGATCACATTGCCAACTGCATCGATCACGTACGGTCCGGGGGGTTCGACATCATCGATTGCACCGAGGAGGCCGAGGAGCAGTGGGTGCAGGAGGTCATCGAGCATCGCGGCAAGACCACTCGCAACCAGGAGTGCACGCCCGGCTACTACAACTTCGAGGGCCAGGAGAACCGTCGTCAGGACGGCAACTACAACGGCGGTTTCCCTGCCTACATCGATCACATCGGTCGCCTGGAGGCGACGTTCGACCAGAACTTCGTCCTCACGAAGGCCTGATGGCCAAGGGCATTGCGAAAAATCTTGGCGAGCATCAGCCCATTCCGCTGCGTTTCCTGCTCTTGTGTGGGCTGCAAACCAACAAACAAGCGGAGAAGCTGGGTTCAACCATGGCAACCAAAGCAGAAATGATCAGCGCTGTCGCCGAGCGATCGGGCGCCGACAAGAAGACCACCGAGGCTGTGCTCGGCGCCTTCTTCGACCACACGGCCGAGTCGGTGAAGTCGGGTCAGAAGGTGGCGTGGCCGGGCTTCGGCACGTTCGCAATGTCCGAGCGTGGACCTCGCATCGGCCGCAACCCGCAGACCGGCGAGTCGATCAAGATCAAGAAGAGCCGGTCGCTCAAGCTGTCGACGGCGGCGCCCATGAAGGAGTGGTTGCTCACCGCCAAGAAGAAGCGCTGAGCCCCTGGTCCGGGCGACCTTGACCGAGGGTGAGGTCGTCGAGGCAGCCACACGCCGCTGCCTTTCGTTCAACGCCCTCGGCCCGAAGACCTCACTATCGACTGTGTGCACCTGTCCCCGTCCATGGGGCTCAGGTGCACACAGTCGGTCGTTTTGGCCCGAACGGGGATGGTGTGGGTGCCTCAGACTTCGAGGCGTAGCGGTGTGCCGTCGAGATAGTCGGCGAGCTGCTCGACGAACAGGGCATCGCTTCGAGGGCCAACGCCGCGTCCGGCACCGGCGACGTGGGACGTGAAGAAGATCGACGGGTGCGCCCAGAGCGGGCTCTCGACGGGCAGGGGCTCGGTGTCGAACACGTCGAGGATGGCGGTGCCCGGAGTGCCGGCGTCGAGGGCAGTGAGCAGCCCGGGCGTGTCGACCACGGCACCTCTCGACACGTTGACAACGATGGAGCCTGGCTTCATGGCGGCGAAGAACGCTTCATTGGCCAGTCCGCGAGTTTCGTCGGTCAGCGGACAGGCAAGGATCACCGCATCGGCCCGACCGAGCTCATCGTGTAACTGGTCGAGGGTGGCCATCCGGTCGGCATCTTCGTCGGCCACGGTGGAGCGTCGGAGCCCGGTGATCTCGACACCGAAGGGACGGGCACGGCGGGCGATCTCCCGCCCGATCGAACCGAAGCCGACGATGAGCCACTGCATGCCACCGATCTCATCCCACTGTGTCTGGGCCCATGTCCGACTGCGATGGTTGTCGATGCGCTGCGTCAACCCGTGAACGACGGCCATCATCGAGGACATCACGTACTCGGCCACACCGATGTTGGGCGCGTCGGAGTTGCTCAGTCGGATGCCGGCTGCACGGATCTTCTGGAACGGCGGGGCGTCGACGCCGGCAAGGCAGCCTTGCACCCACGACACCGACCGGTAGTCGACGAGGGCGTCGGCCATGGTGGCCAACTCGCCGCTGAGGAAGAGGTCGACGGCCAGCCAGGCGGCTTCGGGCGCCGGGGCATCGACGGTCGTTCCATCCAGGCGCCGCACCGCGTCGCTGGACCAGAGCAGGACCTCGAGGTCGTGACCCAGCGCGTCGAGCCGTTCGCTGATCCGGGGGTACGCGGTCGCTGGGACGATGATCTGGCGTGGCGTCATGATGCGGCTCCGGCGACCGAGGGCGTGTCCCAGATGTTGTA
The DNA here is from genome assembly GCA_024641625.1 of Acidimicrobiales bacterium. Lineage (GTDB taxonomy): Bacteria > Actinomycetota > Acidimicrobiia > Acidimicrobiales > SZUA-35 > JAHECQ01. The sequence goes on from JAHECQ010000019.1 coordinate 8,558, forward strand.
GACCCGCGACAGCACCGAGAGCGCCAACGCGTGCTGGATCTCGCCGTGACGGATCGCGTTCATCACTTGCCCCGGAGAGTGGAGCTCGACCTGGATGAACTCGCCGCCCTCGTTCTTCGGGTTGCCTTCCGGCTCGACGTCGACACCCAGCCAGTGATGACACAGATTGTCGTGGATGGCCGGGTTCGGCTGCACCGCGCCGAGGTAGCTCCATCGACCCCCGGTGAATCCGGTCTCCTCCATCAGCTCGCGTCGGATTGCGGTTTCGGAGTCCTCGCCGGGGTCGACCATTCCGCCCGGTGTCTCGAGTGTCGTGGCCGCCGCGCCGAAGCGGAACTGGCGAACCATCACCAGGTGGCCGTCGCGATCGATGGCGACGCAATTGACCCAATCCACCGATTCGAGGATCAACCGCTCGAAGGTCTTTCCCGACTGAGGATGCCGGAGTTGATCGAAGCGGGTCTTGAACAAGATCAGCGGGTCACCATAACGCGAACCTTGGCGGTGCCAGTTCAGATGGTCGTTCATGGTGTGAGACCATAACGGTCGCCGTTCCGGAGTGATGAGCTGACTGGATGGAGCCTGATGGCAGAACACCCGAGCACTCCACTGCGACTGGTGGTGATGGGCGTTGCCGGTTCCGGCAAGTCGACCATCGGTTTGGCCCTGGCCGATCGTCTCGATGCCCGGTTCGTGGATGCGGACGATCTCCACCCCGCAGACAACCTGGCCAAAATGGCCGCGGGTACACCATTGACCGACGCGGATCGCGCCCCGTGGCTCGCGGACGTCGCCACCGTCTTGGCCGAGGCCGATCGGATGGTCGTCGCCTGCTCCGCCCTCAAGCGGCGCTATCGCGACCTGCTACGTCAAGCGGGTGAGGTCCGGTTCGTGTACCTGGCGATTCAACCGGACACCGCGGCACACCGGATCGACTCCCGAGCGGGACACTTCATGGGGTCGTCGATGGTCGAGAGCCAATTCGAGGCGCTGGAGTCTCCGGTGGGTGAGCGGGACGTGATCGTTGTCCCTGCCGAAAGCGGTGTCGACTTGGTGGTCGATCGCGTGGTCCGTCTGGTTCTTCGGTGAACCCGAAGCCCCGGACGTGACACCGGCGTCCCGACCGGGATCCGGGATCCGGGTGGCTCGACCGTTCCGCTACTCGCTCGGCGATGCACCGAGGTGGATGCGGAGTGCAGCTGCCACCTCGTCGATGGCGGTGCGGGCGGCGGCAATGGCCGGGGACAGATTGAAGAACCCGTGGATCTGGCCTGCATAGTCGGTGTGGGTGGTTGTCACGCCGGCTTCGACCAGACGTCGGGCGTAGGCCCGCCCCTCGTCGCGCAGGGGATCGAACTCGGCGGTGATCACCAGCGCCGGCGCAAGGCCGGTGAGATCCCCGTCGATCGGCTGGAGGCGGGGGTCGGTCGCTGGGTGGTCACCGCCGAGGTACGCGCTGATGAACCAATCGTTCACCTGTCGCGACAGCACCAGCCCTTCGTTGGCCGCCCACGAGGCGTATCGCTGATAGGACGTTCCGGTGATGTCGACCGCCGGGTAGATGAGGACTTGAAGAGCGAGCTCGATGCCTTCATCGCGGGCGCGTTGGGCGGTGACCGCAGCCAGGTTGCCGCCGGCGCTGTCGCCGCCGACGGCAAGTCGGCCGGCATCGATGCCGAGCTCGTCGGCGTGCTCGCGAACCCAAACCAGGGCGGCCCACGCATCGTCAGTGGCCGCAGGGAAGGGGTGTTCGGGGGCCAGCCGATAGTCGACGGCGACCACGACTGCGCCCGACAGGTTGGCCAGCGTTCGATTCTCTCGGTCATGGGTGTCGAGGTCTCCGATGACGAATCCGCCGCCGTGGTAGAAGACGAGGGCAGGACGCGTGCCCTCGTCGGGACGGTAGATGCGTATGGTCAGGTCGCCGCCGGGCCCGGGAATGGTGCGGTCCTCCACGAGGGCCACCGGCTCACCGGGACCCATCATCTGGGTCATCCTGCGATAGGTGTCCCGCGCCTCGGGAGCGGGCATCTCCCACATCGGCTGGGCGCCGTTGGCAATCGCTCGGGCGGTGAGGTCGATGATGACCTTGGCTTGCGGGTCGAGTCCGGTGGGAGTGGTCGGTGCCGGCATGGGAGAGGGCTCCTCGGTCGATGGTTCGGTGGGGGACAGTGGTCTGGGGATACTGGCGGCGTCGGCCAGCCCCTGGAGTTCGTTGGTGATCAGGTCGAGCAGCTCCCACAGGTCGGGCACGAGCTCGCGGCATGCGACCAGGCCGATCTCGATGTTCGAGTCGTAGCTCTGGACGGTGATGTTGAGGCCGAGTCCTTCGCCGATGGTCGAGACCGGAATGTATCGCTCGAGCCGAGCGCTGCCCAGGTAGAGGGGCTGGCGAGGCCCGGGGACGTTCGAAATGACCAGATTGATGGCAGGAGGCATGCGGTCGCCGGCCCGGAGGCGCGTCATCGCTGCGGCTCCCTGAGCAAGTAGGCCAGGCGTCACGAACTCGCCGAAGTCGAGGAGCGCATCACTGGGAAAAGCCTCGAAGGCAGTCTTGGCCTGTGCCATGGCCGCGGCCACGAAGACCACTCGTTCAGTGGGGTCGTCCAGGTGGGTCGGCAGGGGGGAGGTGACGGAGGAGACCCGGTTCGTCCAGAGATCGCTCTCGGTCCCAGAGCGAATCGACACCGGGATGCCAGCCACCAGGGGACGATCGGTGAGCGCACCTCGAGCGTCGAGGTAGCGACGCAACCCGCCGGCGCAGGCCGCGAGGACGACGTCATTCACCGTGACGCCGAACGCAACCTTGAGAGCGAGGACATCGGCCAGCGGCACCGAGGCATAGGCCAACGAACGGTGGGGGGTGATCGAACGATTGAACGGGGTGGACGGCGCAGGGGTCATTGCGAATCCGACGGCCGGCCGGGAACGGACCGGCCCGTCGGTCCGGCGGCCGAGATGCTGCCGGTGATCGGCCAGCATGGAGCCGGTCTCCCGAGCCAGCCGTGCCTGGGCGGCGAGCAGCCGCTGGGGGCGAAGCGCAAGACCCCATGCAGTTCGGGCCAACAGGTCGACCTCGGTCGGAACCGCTTCGCCAGGCGGGGGTGGGGGAAGTTCCGGAAGTTCGTCGCTTGGCGTGTCCTCCAGCAACCGACGTTGGAGCTCGGCTCCGGCTATGCCGTCAACCGCTGCGTGATGGACCTTCAAGAGCACGGCCCAACGATCGTCGACCAGACCCTCGATCACGTACGCCTCCCAGAGGGGGCGACTCCGATCCAACGGGCGCCCGATGATGGCCCCGACCAGATCGGCCACCTGTCGATCGGAGCCCGGAGCGGGAACTGCCACGTGGCGAACATGGAAGTCGAGATCGAACGCCGGGTCTTCGATCCACCAGGGTCGATCGAGGTCGAACGGAACAGGAACGAGGCGTCGACGGAGCGGTTCGAGTAGACCCAGCCGAGCGGTGAGTTGACCGCGGAACACGTCGATCGGGGCAATCGAACCGGTGGGCTGTCGATAGACCGAGAGCGTGCAAATGTGACCGAAGGTGGTGTCCGTCTCGATCGAGAGGAACGAGGTGTCGAGGCCGCTCAGCTGTTTCACTGGTGCCCCGCGTGGGTGAGCTCGGGGGGATCGAGTCGCCGAAGGATCTCTGACGCCGTGGAGTAGGCCTGCATGGCGACCGCCGGCCTGCGCCGGGGGTCGAGCATGTTCGAGCCCATGGCGTCGAGATCGTCGGCCGAAGGCCTGATGATCTCGACCCGCATGTTGCGGCCGAGGCGCCGACGTTCCTGGCTCGTCTGCACCCGGGTGGCGGCGCGGAGGCCCGACCATGGCCCGGGACGGTTCGCCACCCGATCGGTCGACATCGGTGAGCTGACGAGGACGATCCGCGGCTGTTCGTGGCGAAGGACGTCGAGGTTGTCGGACGAGTGTGTCGCTCCGTCGAAGTACTCACGTCCATCGATGGTCACCGGAACGAAGACTCCCGGCACCGCGCAAGAGGCGGCAATCGCCAGGCTCGGAAGGACCTGGCTCGTCTCGTCGAAAACGACGCGTCGGCCGGTGGTCATCTCGACAGCGCACACTCGCAGTCGTGGCGATGCCGGCCATCGGCCGTCGAGCAGGCCCGAGGTCAGTCCCTCGACCGCGCTGGTGGGGACGGTGCCGCGGGGTAGCAGCGCTGCGGCCACGGTGGCGGGTGACACCCCCCATGGGCGGAGCAGGACATGACTGAGGATCTCCGGTGCTGCCGGTACCCCCATGCTCGATCGTGCTGTGCGTCGTTCCCCGATGCGTGCCCGTGCCATGTTCAGCAGTTCGGCACCTTCGGAGCTCAACGGCTTGCCGGTTTCGCGCCGGAAGATGTCGTCTGCGCTCATCCCGGCAGCCACCAGTGCACCGGTCAACGCTCCGGCCGAGGTGCCGATGATGGTGTGGGCATCTCGTGGATCGATGTTCCACACGTCATGCAACGCCTTGAGGACCCCGGCGTGGAAGGCACCGCCGGCGGTACCGCCTGAGCCCAGGACGAGGGCCAGCGTTGGCCGGTCGACCGTAGGCGTTGGATCTGCGGAATTGTCGGGTTCGGTGTTCATGAGGTCCCGCATCGAAAAACAGATGCTTGTAAAAACTTCGGAGTCTGCGTACTATACACAGCAATCCCCCGTTGGTCACTGCTCCAGCCCCCGAATTCATGCCCGATCTCGGTCGGGTCCCGGAGCAGTCGCCGAACAATCCCGAGAAGGAACCCAGCCATGACCATGATCGACACCATCCGTGAAGCTCAGAACCGTTCGCTCGAGCAGATCCGCACCACTCAGGAGCAGATCATCGAATTCAACGAGCGGATCGCCGACACCTTCACCTCCGCCATGCCCGACTTCCAGTCGCCGTTCGCCGAGTACCTGCCCAAGCCGACCGAGCTGGTGGGCACCTACTTCGACTTCCTCAACAGCATGCAGCAGGCCAACGCCGAGTTCGCCTCCCGTATCGTCAAGGCCTGGGATCGTGCCGAGGTGGCAGCCAGCTGATGACCTCCGGTCACCAGACCGGTTCGACGCCCACAGTGTCTCCCCGTAACGTCTGATGGTGGACAATCGCCGCAAGCCAGGACTCGGGTACCCGGGACTCGAGCAGATGGGTGAGTTCATTCGCGCCCAACGCAAGTTGATGGAGCTCAGCCAACGCGAGTTGGCCAAGCTCACCAACTTGTCGGATCCGTACGTGAGTCAACTCGAGCGGGGCTTGCACGAGCCGTCCATCCGTGTGCTGCGGGCGCTGGCCCAGGCTCTCAACGTCAGGGCCGAGGTCCTGCTCAATTACGCCGGCCTGCTCGAGTCCGAGGACGAGGCAACGTCGGCGATCGAGGCGATCTTGGCAGATCCGCACTTGACCGAGAGCCAGAAGCAGAGCCTCGTGGCCGTGTACCGGAGCTTCCGGGACTCGACGCCGGCCGGCGCCGAGGCGGACGACGAGTGACGGCCTGCCCGAAGTCCGCCGTCAACGCTGGGCAGCCATTCTGGGCTGCAGTGGGTGGACCGACGCCGACTGCGTTGCGATTGGGTCTGTTCGATCCGTTGTTCAACTCGGCCCGGCTCTATGGCATCGCTCGATGGGGGCCGGGAACCGGTGCCATGCTGGCGGCGGCTGCGTCCCGGCATCCGCTGCGAGCGGCCATCGTTGATGACTTCGGATCGATGACCTATCGCGACCTGGATCGATCCGCATCGAATCTGGCTGCGTATTTGCGACGGGCGATGCCCCGAGGCTCGGTCGGGGTCCTCTGTCGAAACCATCGGGGCTTCTTGTTGGCCCAAGTTGGTATCGAACGAGCCGGTCACGACGTGGTGATGCTGAGCACGGCCCTTCCGGCTGGTCGGCTGGTCGAAGTCGTCGAGCGTGAGAACATCAAGGTGCTCATTGCCGACACCGAATTTCTGCCCTTGATCGACGAATGCGGGTTCTCCGACAAGCCAGCCGGTCATGCCGAACCCAGCGGGACCCCGCGGCGGGAACGCCCGCTGCTCCTGGTGGCTGATGGGAGCGGCGAAGGCTCACTCCAACCGTTCAGCCGGGGACTCTCGTGGATCGCGTCACCGTCCCGACGCGCCGGCGTGGTGCTGTTGACCTCCGGAACTACCGGTGTGCCAAAGGGGGCCCGTCGGGCCAACAAGGCTCCTGGACCCGAGGCGTACTCGATTCTCGAGCAGCTGCCCTACCAGGTGGGTGACGTCTATCACATCGCCTCGCCCCTGTTCCATGCGTGGGGATTGAGTCAGTCGACGATCGCGTTGTCCACTGCGTCCACGTTGATCCTCCACCGCAAGTTCGACGCAGAGGTGGTCATCGATCTCCTGGAGAGTCGGGCGCTCGACGTGTTGGCCGTGGTGCCGCTGATGCTTCGACGCATCCTGTTCGCAGCGGCGGATGCCGATGATGCGGGGAGGGTGTTGCACTCACCCCGCATCGTTGCGAGTAGCGGCAACGTGTTGTCGGGTGATTTGGCGCTCGAGTGGATGGATCGATTCGGCGACCGTCTGTTCAACCTGTATGGCTCGACGGAGACCGGAATGGGAACCATTGCCCGGCCGGCCGACATGCGCGTCGCTCCGGGCACCGTGGGTCGAGCACCGCGCGGGGTCACGTTGTCGATTCTCGACCCCGATGGTATGCCGCTCCCCCCGGGTCAGACCGGTGCCATCTACCTGAGCAGTGCGATGCAGTTCAGTGGATACTCCGATGGCAGCGATCGAACGCGCTTTGGTTCGCTGATGGAAACCAACGACCTCGGGTATCTCGACGATCGAGGTCTGCTCCATGTGAATGGTCGCGCCGGCGACATGATCGTGACCGGTGGCGAGAACGTCTTCCCCAGCGCGGTGGAAGAGGCGTTGGAGCGGGTGTTCGGTGTGGAGGCGGCCTGCGTGGTCGGACTTCCGCATGATGACTATGGACAGGTCGTGGTGGCGTTCGTGGTGGCCAGGGAGGGCGTGCGTCTCGAGGCCGAACGTCTTCGTCGAGCGCTTGTCGAGGACCTTCCTTCCTACATGGTCCCACGGGAGTTCCGCTTCGTCGAGGCGCTGCCGATGACCACCACCGGCAAGGTCATTCGTCATCAGTTGGCCGTCTTGGGCCAGGCGGAGCGACTCTGAGCGATCGTCGATCGACGATCAGCGATCGACGGTGTCGAGTTCGAACATCTCGGTGATGGCCCGGTCGACGTATCGGTGCACGTCGGGCTCTGCGGGGAAGGAAAGGTGCGAACCTTCGTACCAGCACATGTCCGGCTGATCCCAATGGTTCCAAAGGGTGCGGACATTGCCGGGACGGACCCAGCGGTCGAGTAGTCCGGCGTAGATGTAGCGGCGCTCGCGCGGGACGAGGCACGGCATCGCGAGGGGTGAAACCACTCGGAAGACCTGTTCGAGCGGCTCCCAGCTGAGCCCCCATTGTTCGTAGTAGGGAGGCATGAGCGGATCGAGTTGGCGTCGCATGTTACGAACGAGGTCCGACTCGGGAACCCCACCGATGACACCGGCCAAGCCCGGCTCGAGCCCGGCCACCAGGCCCACCAGGTAACCGCCGAGCGAGATGCCGCTTATCCCGACGCCCTCGGCGTCGTAATGATCGCGCAGCCACCTGATCACCGCTCGCACGTCGGAGGCTCCGTGCGCCAGCGTGAAGATCGTGTTCATCGCACCGGCGTGGAGCACCCTCGACCCGTTCGTGCCGACCCGGCGAGGACCGTGGAGCGGAAGAACGACCGCCATCACGTTGAGGCCGTGATGATGATGGAGCCGACCGGCCCGGAAGAAGCTGAGATCGACCCGCGGATCCCCTGTGCGATACCCGTTGACGAGCACGATCCACGGCCGTGCTCGGCCCTCGTGGCGGAGCATCCACCCATGTCCGGTCTTGATCGGTTGGTAGCCCAACCATCGTTCGCGACCTGGCTCGTCGTCCCAGGGCTCGAACATCGAATCGAAGCGGACGTGCTGATAGTCGAGCCAGCCGAGTCGGGCCGGCGCAGCGCGGACATTCGTCAGTGGTTGCGGCTCACGGTGATAGGAAATCGGGTCGGCCAGCCAACCTCGTTCCTCGAAAAGCTGCCTGGCATCGGTGAGCTCGCTGCGTATCCGTCGACGGAACGAACCATGGGGAACCCGTGCTCGCCCGGTGGCGAGCTCGATTTGAAGGCTGAGTTCGTCGCTGGCCCACTTGGCCACGGTGAGCGGGTTGAGTGGTGGGGACGGCAGATCGTCCTCGTCGTGGCCCCGAATCCAGTCGCGAACCGGACGCGACACGAGCTGGGAGGGACGAGTCACCAGTCGGTCGGCACCGAAGGCGCCGACCGGAAGCTTCGGAATCGGGAACAACTGGGGAAGACGTGGGGAAGTCATGGCCGCTTCTCGGAGTGGTCGCTGTCGGTCAGCGCGGTGTCGGTTGCCTTGAGCATGCGTTCGAGGAAGTCGGCCAGTGCCATCTTCTCGCTGCTGGTGAAGCCTTCGAAGATGGTTTCATAGACGTCGAACGCCCGATCGACGAACGACTGGTGGAAGGCTGCGCCGGACTCGGTGAGCTGCACATGGACTTCCCGATGGTCGTGACCCGCTCGTTCCTTCACCACATGGCCGGCGGCCTCGAGACGATTCACCGCCCGGGTGGCGCTCGATGGCTCGATGTCCATGATCAGGGCAACTTCTCGGATCGGGCAGGGGCCGTGGGCAGCAATGGTGTCCAGGGCACGAAACTGGCCCGGCTCGATCGAACTGGACCCGGCCTGCAGCACGTATCGACGAAGCCGTTCGACCGTCGGCCCCAGACGCGCCGCTCGCCACAGGGTGGCGACGCGCTCATCGAGGTCCTGGTCGGGCTCGTGGGCGACCTGGAGATACCTTCGACGTTGGGTGGCTGGCTGCGGATCGGTCACTGATTCCTACGGTAGGCGCAGTGTGATGTTCGAGGGACTCCCCGGCATCACACGGACTATGACATCTGTCTCGAATGTCATCTCTGTGGATTATTTCACTTGACTCTTTCATCGTAGAACAAGATGATTGCATTACGTCAAGCAATTGTTGGCCAGGTGAGTAGGCGAACGTCAACGGAGCCGTCCCCACCACCTGGCCGAATCTCGCTTGCTGCTCGTATCTCGCGGGCGTTCCGTCGTCGTCGCAACTGGTTTCAGGGGAAACCGGAAGGAGTTCGTCATGGCACCGCTTTGGCGTCAGGCATTCAACAGCTGGGAGAAGGCAGCCGCCCCGCTGCTCGAACAAACGGCGGCGTCGCCGGCATTCCGTGACTTTCTTCGGGTGAGCGTGCGAGTCAACAAAGCAGTCGCCGCCGAGTTCGAGTCCGCGTCGCGCCAATGGCTCCACGCCATGAACCTGCCGGCGGCCACCGACGTTCGGAAGATGCGCTCACAGCTTCGCCAGCTCGACGCGGAACTCCAACGAGTGCAGCGCACGCTCGGGGATCTCGCTGCCGATACGGCGCTGGCTCGTCAAGATGTCGAGATGAAGGTCGACGAGGTGGAAGCCGAGCTGGCCGAGATGATGGCCGCAGCAGATCTGGCGGATCACTCGATGCAGGGTTTCGAGGCGTGGCCGAAGGGAACCGAGGATGACGGTGCCGCCGACGCCCCGTCGGCGCGCCGGCCCACGGGGGCCAAGAAGGTCAAGGACAAGACGTATGCCGAGACCAAGCACACCAAGCGCGCAACCAAAGCCGTCAAGAATCGTTGATCACAGGGGACCCGATGAGCACTCGCACCACCTCGAGCACACCGACCGACCCGTTCTCGTTCTTCGCTGATCAGTTCGCGGTGGGGATGAAGCGTTCCTGGAACCTGACGAAGCATCTCTGGGGTATCGATCGAGCGGCGGTGGGTCAGTCGCCGCGTGATCTCGTCTGGGCCAGCGGCAAGACCAAGCTCTATCGCTACAGGAACGACTCGGTCACCGTGGGACCTCCCGTGCTGTTGGTGATGAGTCTGGTGAGCCAGGCCTTCATCCTCGATCTCCAGCCCGGCAACAGTTTCGTCGAGCACCTCGTCGGGGAAGGTTTCGATGTCTACCTCCTCGACTGGGGAATCCCCGACGAGGAGGACGCAGGCAACTCGCTCGAGACCTACGTCGACCATCTCATTCCACGTGCGGTGGCGACGATCGACGAGGCGAGTGGACATCGAGGCGTGACCGTGTTCGGCTACTGCTTCGGCGGCGTGCTTGCGTTGCTCTACGCGGCGCGCCACGGTGATGATCCGGTGCGCAATCTGGTGGTCATGGCGACACCGGTCGACTTCACCAAGATGCCCAAGGCCATGAGCGGTGTCGGCGGCGACGGCATCGACCCGGAGTCGCTCATCGATCACACGGGGAATGTGCCCGCTGCGACGATCAGGGCAAGTTTCACCATGCTGACCCCGACTGCGGATCTCAGCACGGTTGCGGATTTCTTCGAGCATCTCGACGATGACAAGTTCCTCGCCTCCTATCAGGCGATGACCCAGTGGAGTCGGAATCACATCCCGTTCCCCGGCGCAGCTTTTCGCCAGACCGCCGATCAGCTGGGACAACGCAACGGATTCGTGACCGGCGACCTCGTGTTGGGGGGCTCCGAGGTTCGGCTGAGCGACATCAAGGTGCCGTTCGTGAACGTCGTTGCCGAACGTGATCACATCGTCCCCAAGGAGGCGGCGCTGCCGCTGACACCTCTGGTCGGGTCGGCGGACAAGACCGAATTGCTGCTGCCCGCCGGACATGTGGGCCTGATCGTGGGCAACGGTGGCCGCACGCGATGCATGCCGGCGATGTCGGGGTGGATGCTCGAACACTCCGATCGCCTTGTCGACTGAGTCGACTGTGTGCGAACGGGGCCGATCGACCCTCGGGCAACGGCCATGACGCAGCTGGTCATTCCCTATCTCTGCGTCCATGACGGCTCGGCGGCGCTTGCCTGGTACCGAGACTACTTCGGCGCCGCCGTCTCGAACATCATCGAGTGGGAGGGCAAGATCGGTCATGCCGAACTCGACGTCGACGGCGCAACGTTCTACCTGAGCGACGAGGCCCCGGGCCTCGGCGTCGTGTCGCCGCAATCGCTCGGTGAGGGCGTCTCGCAGAGCAACGTGATGGTGGTCGCGGCGGTTGATGCCTTCGTCGAGCGAGCGCTCGAGGGGGGTGCCGAACTCCAGCGTCCGATCACCGAGAGCCACGGTCGCCGCAATGCGTGGTTGCTCGACCCGTTCGGCCACCGTTGGAATGTGGGAACACCGATCATCGTCTGAGAGCGCTCCGGTGAAGCAGCCCCCGGCGGACTGCGGGGACGGAATCCGGGATCAAGTCATCGAGGTCTTGGTGATCGCTCCCAGAAGGATGCCGCCGTGTTGTTCGTAGGCGCTGTCATCGACGACGAAGTGCGATTGGATGACGAACA
>JAHECQ010000020.1:0-5842 GCA_024641625.1 Acidimicrobiales bacterium
ACAGATGGGGTCGTTCGCGGAATCCGTCCGGGCGGCAATCCGGGTCGAGCTTCAACACGGTGGCGCCGTGGTCGGCCAACAGGGCAGTGGCGAACGGGCCGGCCCACAGCGACGACAGGTCGAGCACCTTCAGCCCCCACGCCGGGCGCCGGCCCGCTGCGTCGTCGGCCTTGGCCCCGACGTCGACCCCGGTCCCGAATGCCGGTGGGGGAACGCGGTAGCCGGCGGAGCGGTAGGGCAACACGGGAAGCCGCCACTCCTGGGCCATCGTCGCCAACTCCTCGGGTCCCGCGTCGCGGTGCAGGGACCGCAGCCGGTCGAAGGTGTCGAGATCGTCATCGGTGAGGTCGGCCTGCACCCATCCGGTGCCGACACGTTGCGGGGTCATGGGGCCGGGCCAATCGGGCTCGACCCGGAGCGGCAGCAGCAGTTCGTGAGCGAGCACGCAGTCGAGATCCACCTCGGGAATGACCGTTTCCCCGGTCGCCAGCGCGACGGCTCTTGCTCGCAGTCGGCGACCGACGGCCAGTGCACCGGCGGGCAACACATCGGTGACCGGCCCGGGACAGCGCTCAGCGGCCACTGAAGTCGGGCGGACGCTTGTCGAAGAACGCCCGGAGCCCTTCGGAACGATCATCGGTGGCGGCCAGCTGATGGTTCAAGTCGCCTTCGAGTCGAAGCCCGTCACGCAGCGGGAGCTCGCTGCCACGATGGACTGCCTCCTTGGCGAACTCGAGTGCGAGCGGGCCGAGACCGATGAGGATTGCGGCCATGGCGTCGGCGGCGGCCACCGGATCGTCGGCCACGCCGAAGATCAGCCCGAGCGAGCGAGCAGTCGAAGCGTCGAGCGTCTGGCCCGTGAGCACCATTGCCGTCGCGGTTGCGGGACGAATGGCGCGAGGGAGTCGTTGCGTGCCGCCCCAGCTGGGAAGGACTCCCGCTGCCACATCGGGCAGAGCGAAGGTGGCATCGGGCGAGCAGAAGCGAATGTCGGCGGCCAAGGCCAGCTCGAGTCCGACCGAGTGGCACGAACCGGAGATGGCCGCGATGACCGGTGGCCGCAACGAGGCCAACCCGGCCGCGGGGTCGACGCCGGCACGATCGAGGTCCGGGTCGGCGCCGTCGCAAAACGACCCCGTCCGAGCCGTGAGGATCACGACTCGGACGGTGCGGTCTTCTTTGAATTGTTCGACGGCGTCGGCCAGCTCACGTGCCGTCTGCTGATCGAGCAAACCGCCAGGCAGGCGGAACTCGAGCCGACGACCTTCGGCTGACCGGGAAACCTCGAGGCGTGGGGCCACGGAGGTTTCAGTCGGCCGACTTGGTCTTCTTGGGCTCCTGGAGGACCATCTCGGCGCCGTTGCAGAGCAGTGTTGCCGCCCCGGGCTTGGTGACCAGGACCTGGATGCCGGTGGCCTCGTCCTCGTAGCGCTTGCCGACCTTCAGGCCGTCGCCTCCGGCGCTGGCCGAGACGTCGCCTTCGCCGCCTTTGGTCACGATGATCGCGACCCCGAACTCTTCGAATTCAACCTTTTCACCGGCCTTGGTTGCCACGTGGGCGCCCCTTTCATGCTTTCGTCAAACCGAGGCTTCGTTCCTGGAGCCTGCGTTGGACGGAGAATGTACCCGATGAGCCGCCGGACCGGTAGTTGGCCTGGGCCGACACCCCTGGGGTGCCTCGACGTGTCGGGGACGTTCCGACAGGCTTGACAGGCGTTGATCACGCTGTGCAGGCTCCCCTGATGAGTTCCTCCGCCAAAGCCCTGGACGGCTACCGGATCTGTGATTTCACCGGGCAGCTCGCCGGTGCCGGGGCCACCCGCTGGCTCGCGTCGTTCGGCGCCGAGGTGATCCGCATCGAGGACCCGGTGAAGAAGGGCACGTGGGACATCCTGCGTGGTTCCCCGCCGTTCAAGGACGAGCGGCGGGGCATCGAGTTCGGCACTGGGTTCAACAATCACAACATCGAGAAGCTCGGGATCACCCTGAACCTGCGAACCGAACGGGGGAAGGAACTCCTGCGAGAGCTGATTGCGGTGTCCGATGTGGTGTCGGAGAACTTTGCCGCTGGGGTCGTCGAGCGGATGGGCTTCGGTTTCGAGGCGATGCAAGCCATCAAACCCGACATCATCTATGTGTCGAATTGTGGTTTCGGCCAAACCGGTCCGTACCGAGCGTTCAAGTCATGGGGGCCGATCGCCCAGGCAGTCAGTGGGCTGACCCACAGCTCGGGGTTGGTGGGTGAAGAACCCGCCGGCTGGGGCTTCAGCTACATGGACCACACCGGCGGCTACTACATGGCCATCGCCATCCTGATGGCGCTGTGGCACCGGGATCAGACCGGTGAGGGTCAATGGGTCGACATGAGCTGCACCGAGGCCGGGGCCAACCTGCACGGGGCCGACCTGCTCGACTGGTCGGTGAACGGCCGGCCATTGCGGGCGTCGGATCGACCGGCCAGCAATCGCAGCTCGTCGCCGGCGATGGCACCCCATGGTGTCTATCGATGCAAGGGCGACGACAACTGGCTCGCCCTGTCGTGTCGAACCGACGACGAGTGGGGCACGTTACGCCGGATGTTGATCGATGACGGGGTCGACGCCGGCTCGGTGCAGGGCTTCGACTCGTTGGCCGACCGACTGGCCCGCCAGGACGAGCTCGACGGCCTGCTGAGGGTCTGGACCGAACGACGCGTCCGCTGGGATCTCGAGACGCGGTTGCTCGAGGCCGGTATCCCCGCGGCTGCGGTGCGACGCCCGGCCGAGCGAATCGACGGCGACATCGCCACCATGGGGCGCAATCTGTGGCCCGCCGTCGAACATCGGGCGATGGGTGGGATCCGGGTGGATGGCCAGCCGGTGCGGTTCAGCGACACGGACTGGGCGATCGAGCGGGCCGCGCCGGTGCTCGGCCAACACAACCATGAGGTGTACGGCCAGGTGCTGGGGCTCACCGCGGCCGAGATAGACCAACTGACCGCTGACGGCGTCATTTAGGCCGCCGCGTCATTTACCCGATCGCCGGCATCGCCGGCCTTCCTGGCGGTTACGGTGGGCCCGTGATCAATGTCGGGAACCACACCTTCAGTCTTGTCGATGCTCGGAAGACGCTCGAGCTCCTCGATCATCTGTGGGACGGATACATCTCCGCATTCCTCGAGGCCGCCCCCTCGGGCACCGCGGTCGATCCCGCCATCGAGGCGCGTCGCTCGGAGGTCATGGCCCTGGTCCAGGATCTCGATCTCGAGACGGCGTCGGAGGCCGAACTCACCAAGCCGCTGACCGAGGCGTGGACCGCGTTCCTCGACCTCGGGCCCGCGTTGCGAGCCGATGTCGAGGGCCGCAGCCTCGAGGGCACCGTCGAGTTCCTGGCCAGCAGCAAGGGTGGCGTGCCCAAGAAGGGCGTCGATGCCATCGAGGTCGACTATCGAGGCGTGATCGGTGACATCCAGCAGAACCGGATGCTCCACGGCCGACCGTTCCAGGCGCTTTGTCTGTGGAGCTCCGAGGTGATCGACGAGCTGAAGGCGGCCGGTCATTCGATCGCTCCTGGCAACGCCGGAGAGAACGTCACGATCTCCGGTATCGACTGGGCACAGGTTCGGCCGGGGTCACGCTTCGCCATGGGCACCGTGCTCTGTGAGGTCAGTACCTTCACCGCGCCGTGCAGCAAGAACGCCGAATGGTTCTCCGAGGGGAACTTCAACGTCATGCACATCGACCATGGGCCCGTGAGTCGGGTGTACGCCACCGTCATCGAGCCGGGCCGGGTCGCGGTGGGCGACCGGGTGAGCTTCGAGTTCTGAGCCTGACCGCTCGGTTCTTCCGGTCCTCCGGCCCTATTCGAGTAGCTCGGCGCCGGCCAGTTCGGCGATGCGATCACCGTCGTAGCCGAGCACCTCGGTGAGGATCTCGAAGGTGTCCTGACCGATCGTGGGTCCACCCCGCAAGACGTCGCCCGGGGTGCGGGACATGGCGAAGCGGGGACCCTCGACCCAGGTCGATCCCTGCCGCTCGTGCGGGACCTCGCGGAAGTGGCGTCGGTGCCGGGCCTGGAGGTCGGCCACCATCCTCGGGCTGTTGTTGACCTGGTGGCTCGGCACGCCGAGGGACTGCAGATGCAGTTCCGCCTGGGAACCCTGCCGCTGCTTGGTCCAGGTCTCGATGAGTTCGTCGAGTTCGGATTCCCTTGCCCGGCGTTCGGCGGTGCTCAGCGAAGCGAGATCGGACCGACCGATGGCCCCGGCCAGGGTGGCCCACTGCTCGTCGTTGGTGCAGGCAATGGCCAGCCACTCGTCCTCGGGCGCAAGCGGGTAGACGCCATGGGGGACGAAGACAGGGTCGCTGTTGCCCTGGCGCTGGTAGACCTCGCCGTTCACCTGGTCGTAGAGCAACCCGGTGGCAAGCAGCGGCAACGAGGACTCGCCCTGGGAGAGGTCGATGTACTGGCCCTGGCCGGTCTCGCGTCGGTAGTCGACCGCCGCCATCAGGCAGGCAGCCAGGAGGCGAGGGGAGACGTAGTCGGTGTAGGCACCGAACGGTCCCGATGGGCCGCGGTCGGGCCACCCGGTGATGTTGAAGAAGCCCGAGATGGCGGCGGCCATCGTGCCATAGCCGGCCAGGCTGGCGTGAGGCCCCGAGTGGCCCATCAGACAGCTGGACGACATGATCAGGTCGGGCTTTCGACGGCGCAGCGTCTCGTAGTCGAAGCCCAGTCCCTTCATGCCCCTTGGCGAGTAGGACTCGGTCACCACGTCGCACCAATCGAGCAGGTCGTAGACGACGTCTCGGGCTTCGGGCTTGCTCAGGTCGATGGCCATGCCCCGCTTCCCGGCATTCATGTTGTTCCACAAGCCGGAGAACTCGGGGTCGGCGACATCGTCGCGGAAGGGCATCAGCGTGCGGGCGGTGTCGATGCGGTTGGCCGACTCGAGCCGGATGATGTCGGCACCCCAGTCGGCCAGCACCCGGCTGGCGGCGGGGCCGGCCATGACCCACATGAAATCGAGGATCTTCAGACCCTCGAGCGGGCGGGCGGTGTTGTGCCTGGGCTCCCTGATCGGTACGTGGGGAGCCCGAGGCGGCTCGTTCAGAACGGCCACGGTGTGTTGGCCGAGCGCCGGCGCCTGGGGGAGCACCACCGACGGAGCCGCACTGAACTTGGCGATCGCGCCGGGGTAGCGCAGTTCGCCGATGTCGCCACCATGATCGACCGCCTCGAAGAACTTGCGGTCGGCAAGCTGTTGGCTGTCGAGCACGTCGCGGGTGGTGGTGACCGGGGCCAACAGCAGCCGGCGGGTGAAGGCGGCGTCCATCAGCTCGGCCTTGGTCTTGGTCAGCAGGAACTCGCCGACGACCTGTTTCACCCGCTCGTACTCCGCAACGGGCTCTTCGCCCTGCTCGATCAGTCTCGTGTAGTTGACCCAGTCCTTGTCCCGGGTGGCCTCGTCGCACATGCCCTCTTCGTGGATCCAGTTCATCAGCAACCGGGTCATCGGCCCGAGGGCCGCCCCGAAGAGGAAGGTGACCGAGACGTGCCCGTCCTTGCACGGCCACATCAGCTGGATCTTCAACGAGCCGTTCTTGATGCCGCCGGCCATACGATCGATGGGCGCAGCGTTGAGCGGAGCGGACAGCAACATCGACTGGGCAGCATGGTTGAGGCTCTGCTGGGCGGACAGGTCGATGTGTTGCCCGAGCCCCGAGGTGTGCTGCCGCTCGTAGAGGGCGATGAGGATGGCCGCTGCGCCCTCGATGCACGGGTGGTAGTAGGCCTGGGGCAGTGAGATCCGCAGGGGCGCTCGGTCGTCGTCGCCCGTCTGCCACATCTGGCCCGACGACGC
>JAHECQ010000020.1:5852-19995 GCA_024641625.1 Acidimicrobiales bacterium
CGAAGGCCGTGATCGATGCGTGAATGAGTGCAGGGTTGACTGCGGCCATGTGCTCGTAGCCCAGACCCATCCGGTCCATCACCCCGGGATCGGCCGACTCGACCACGATGTCGGCCCCTTCGACCAGCGCCAGCAGTCGGGCTCGGCCCTCATCGGACTCGAGGTCGAGCACGACGCTGCGCTTGCCCCGATTGTGGGCCCAGAACTCGAGCGACGCCTCGGGGTCGGCGGTGTCGCCGGCGAAGGGTCCCCGATGGCGGGCCGAGGACCCCGACGGCGGTTCGATCACGATGACCTCGGCACCGAAGGAGGCGAGCACGGCGCTGCACAGGTGACCTCGCTCATCGCAGAGATCGAGCACACGGTAGGGGGCAAGGAGGGAGCCGGAGGGGTCTGCTGACATGGCGCTCAGTGTGCCACGGCGCAACGCCAACGTGAACTACGTCACGCCACCTGTCAGACTGCGTCGATGAGTCCTGAGCTGCGAGCATCCGAGCTGCCGGTGTCCGTCCCGACGGCACCCGCCCCCGACCGCCCGGGTCCCCTTGCCGGTCTCCGCGTGGTCGAGCTGGCGCATGAGTTCTGTGCCTTCGCCGGTCGACTGCTGGCCGATGCCGGCGCCGAGGTCATCCTGGTCGAGCCCCCCGGAGGCTCGGCCCAGCGGACCCATGCCCCCTTCGCCGATGACGAACCCGGACTCGAGCGCAGCCTCAGTTTCTGGGCCGAGAACACCAGCAAAGCCAGTGTCGTGGCCGCGCTCGACGAACCCGAGGACGTCGAGTTCTTCCGGCGGTTGGTCGCCGGCGCCGATGTGCTGCTGGAGGCCGAGACGCCGGGGCGCCTGGAAGCACTCGGGCTCGATTACGACGACCTGGTGTTGGACAACCCCGATCTCGTCCACGTGTCGATCACGCCGTTCGGGCGTGATGGTGGCAACCACCCGGTCACCGATCTCACCATCTTGGCCAGGGGCGGTCCGATGTGGTCGAGCGGCTATGACGACCACGAACTGCCACCGGTGCGTGGACGAGGCAACCAGGGCATCCGTATCGCCGCGCACTTCGCGGTCATGTCGACCATGACCGCGCTGCTCGGTCGTCGGCGCCACGGTGGCCAGTTCATCGATGTCAGCATGGTGGCGGCGGCCAACGTGACCACCGAATTTGCCAGCTACGGATGGTTGGCCGGGCAGCAGACGGTCCAGCGTCAGACGGGCCGTCACGCGACCCCGAACCCGACGGAGGCCACGCAGGTGCAGTGCGCCGATGGTCGGTTCCTCAATACCGGGGTGCCGCCTCGTCGTCCCGCCGAGTTCGAGTCGCTGCTGAAGTGGATCCGTGAGCTCGGCCTCGAAGACGAGTTCGAACTCAGCGCCATCATCGAACTGGGTGCCGGCTACGAGTATCTGTCGCTCCAGCTGATCGCCGAGGACCCTCTGGTGGGCGAGATCTTCCAAGCGGGTCGAGAGGCCATGCATTACATCGCCTCGAAGCTCTCGGCCCATGACACCTTCGTCGGCTTCCAACAGCGAGGCATCGCCTGTGGGATCGTGTGGTCGCCCGACGAGGTCATGAGCGATCCTCATTTCGTCGAACGCGGCTTCCCCACCGAGGTCCACCAGCCGCAGCTCGACCGGTCGGTGCTCTATCCAGGGCCCGCCATTCGCTTCACCGCCAGTCCGATGCGCATCTCGCACCCGGCTCCCGCCCTCGGCGCCGACACCGATCGCTATCGGGCCGAGTCGGCCCGGTCAGCCCGCCGTCGCGACGAGGAGGAGTAACCAGCGACGACGGGCAGGACCATCGAGAGGAGGTCGAGCTCAGGGGTGAGCGCGAGGGTGATGCTCAGCGGCCCGTCCACTGGGGCGGGCGCTTCTCGGCGAACGCGGTGGCGCCCTCGGTGGCGTCGTGGGACTTGAAGACCGAATCGATCAGTGGCTGCTGGAGCTTCCAGCCTTCGGCGTCGGTGAGACCGACCGAGTCCTTGATGATCTGCTTGGAGGCGATCACGCCCAGGGGAGCGTTCTTGGCGATGCGTTCGGCCAGTTCCATGGCGACGTTGACCGCTTCGCCCTTGGGCGCGAGCCGGTTGACGATGCCGAGCTGGGCGCCGCGCTCTGCGGTGATGGGATCGCCGGTGAGGGCGAGTTCCATGGCGATGGCCTGGGGCAGATGGTTGGGGAGGCGGAAGACGGCACCGGCACCGGCGAACAACCCCACGGTGACTTCGGGAATGCCCAGCTTGGCCCCCTCGGAGGCCACCAGAAGGTCGCACGACAGGGCGATCTCCAGGCCGCCGGCCAGGGCGAAGCCTTCGACTGCGGCGATGAGCGGCTTGCGGCAGGACTGCTCGGTGATGCCGGCGAACCCCCGTCCCTCGAGGTTGGGCATGCCGCCGGAGACGAAGGCTTTGAGGTCCATGCCGGCGCTGAAGCCCCGACCGTTGCCGGTGAGCACGCCGACTCGAAGATCGTCGTCGGCGTCGAAGTCGTCGAGGATCGCAGCCAACGCGTTGGCCAGGTCGAGATTGACGGCGTTCATGGCGTCGGGGCGGTTGAGCGAGATGAGCAGCACGTTGCCACGGCGCTCGGTGAGTACGGGTGCATCAGTCATCCGCAATAGGGTAGCCAGATGCCTCTTCAGCCCGATGTCCAAGCCCTCCTCGATCGCATCGCCGCCCTCGATCTGCCGCCTCTGGACTCGATGTCGGCCGAAGCTGCTCGTGAGTTCTCGATACAGCTCGCAGCGACGCGGCCGCCCGGCCCCGACCTCGACCAGATCGTCGACGGCGTCCTGCCCGGCCCCGCCGGCGACCTCGACTACCGGGCGTACCGAGCGGTGACCGGCAGCGACCTGCTGCCCGTCGTGCTCTATTTCCACGGTGGCGGCTGGGTGTTGGGCGGCACGATCTCGGACGACCCGTTGTGCCGTGACCTGGCGGTCCGCACCGGCGCGCTCGTCGTGTCGGTGAACTATCGGCATGCCCCCGAACATCGGTTCCCGGCGGCCATCGACGATGGCTTCGCCGCGCTCGGCTGGGTGGCCGACAACGCCGCCTCCCTGGGCGGCGATGCATCCCGTTTGGCGGTGTGTGGTTGGAGTGCCGGGGGCAACGTCGCCGCCGTGGTCGCGCAGCTCGCCCGGGACGCCGGTGGTCCGTCGATCGCCGGTCAGGTGCTGCTCACGCCGACAACCGACTACGACCCGACTCGGCCCTCGATGTCGGAGAACGCCGAAGGCTATGTGCTGACCGCGAAGCTCATGAACTGGTTCTACGATCACTACGTCGACGAAGCCGATCGAGCCGACCCGCGTTTCGCTCCGATCCGGAACCCGAACCTCGTCGGCCTACCGCCGGCGTTCATCGTGACCTGCGAGTTCGATCCGCTCCGCGACGAGGGCGAGGCCTACGCCCGGGCGTTGGCCGCCGCCGGCGTCGATGCCCGCTTCCGGCGGTTCGACGGTCACCTCCACACCACGTTGGGCCAAGTCGATGTCGTGCCGTCGGGCGCGGCGGGCCGCGCCGCCATGGCCGAGGCCCTCAAGGGATTCCTCGGGCTGTAGCACCCGCGTCCGACTGCCTGCAGACAGCGGGGGCGTTTGTGTGGTTTGATGGCGTCCACCGGCTAGAGGAGGCTGCACATGAGTGAGAGTGTGTACAACGTCATCGAGTTGATCGGTACCAGCGCCGAGTCCTGGGAACAGGCCACCTCGAACGCGGTGACCGAGGCCGCCACGACCTTGCGCGACCTCCGGGTCGCTCGGGTCATCGAGCAGGATGTCGTCGTCGAGGGCGGTCGCATCACGCTCTATCGAACCAAGGTGCGCTTGTCGTTCAAGCACGAGACCTCTGCGTTCGAAGGCTTCGATGAGTAGCTCGCCGGAGAGCCAGACGACCGAACACACCTACAAGGTCATCCGGCTGGTGGCAACCAGTTCGGTGTCGTGGGAGGATGCCGCCCAACGCGCCGTCAACGAGGCCTGCAAGACGATCAAGAACCTCGATCATGCCCGGGTCATGGAAATGGACACGCTGCTGCGCGACGGTGGCGTCGTCCGCTACCGGGTCAAGCTCGAGATGGCCTTCCAGATCGATCGGGCGCGACCCAGCGAGGTGGCGGGCGAGCCCGACGTGCAGGTGAAGCGCTACCTGATCGTGGCCAACGAGACCCTCGCCGGCGATCTGGTACCGGCGTTGGTGGCCCAGCGGGTGGCCGCCGGGCCGTCGGAGTTCCACATCCTGGTGCCCGCCAGCCCGTCGCGCGACACCCAGCGCCTGCGGGCGTTGGTAGGTGACCCGATCTCGGGGTATTCGTCGGTCGACCTCGTCGGTCTGCAGGAGGCGCAAGCCCAGGATCGTCAGCGTGCCGCTCAACGTCTCGAGACGTTCATCGATCGGCTGAGTGACTACCACCCGGTGATCACCAGCGAAATCGGACGCCCTGATCCCTTCGCTGCCATCACCCAGGTGATGGGTCGTTCGAGCTTCGACGAGATCATCATCTCGACCGGTCAGCCCGGTGTGTCGCGCTGGTTGAAGCTCGACCTTCCCAGCCGGGTGCAGCGGGCCTTCCCCATCCCGGTCGTGGTGGTCCACCCGCCCACTTGAGCATTGGAGCGACCGGCGATCTAGTGTCGCCTCATGTGGATTCGACTTCGCCAGATCGCAGTGGTGGCCGCTGACTTGCACAAGACCGGGCTCGACATCGGCACGGTGCTCGGGGTCGAGGCCTGTTTCACCGACCCGAGCGTCAAGCAGTTCGGCCTGAAGAACACCCTGTGGCCGGTCGGCACCCAGTTCCTCGAGGTGGTCACACCCATCACCGACAACACGGCGGCGGCTCGTTACGCCGGTCGGCGTGGCGGCGGGGACACCGGCTACATGGTGATCACCCAGGTCGACGATGCCCCGGCCCGACGGGCCCGAGCTGCGGCGTTGGGTGTGCGCATCGCCTTCGACATGAGCCATCCCGAGAGCGGCCACGATGGTATGCAGCTCCATCCCGCGGACACCGGCGGTTCGTTCTTCGAACTCGATCAGATGACGGGCGAGAACGGCAACGAGCCGGGCGGGCCGTGGTGGCCGGCGGGCAGGAACTGGGAGCCCTACGTCCGCACCGCCGCCGTCGGCGGCATCTCGGCGGCCGAGCTGCAGAGTCCCGACCCTGAACGGCTTGCCGCGCGGTGGTCGGAGATCGCCGAGATCGAATTGACCGCCGACTCCGACGGCCATCCGGTCATCCCGCTCGACAATGCCTCGCTGCGGTTCGTCCCCGAGACCGACGGCCGGGGCGAGGGCCTCGGCGGTATCGACGTCATTGCCAACGACCGGGAGGCCATCTTGGCCGGGGCCCACGCTCGTGACTGCTACGTGAGTGATGACGAGGTGTCCATCGCCGGGCTGCGGGTCTATCTGCGCACCTCGTGACGCTCGCCGGTGGGGCTGAACACCCACAACGCCGCGTCCCGTCGGTTGATCGTCTTCGACTGTTGGCGCTCGTGACGGCGCGCTTCGAGGTCGGCGACCACCTCCTCGGCCGACTCTGCCTCGGTCTCGTACATCGCCAGGTACTTGTGCCCTGACGACGCTCCCTTGGCCTCGTCGAGCACGAAGCGTTGGGCCGAGCGGAAGTTGGTGGTTCCGAGTACTTCCTCGAGGTGGGTGTTCTCGTACCAATCGTTGAACTCGTCCTCCATTCCCTCGCGGGGATTGCTGAGGACCATGACGACGAACGTGGGCATCGGGAAGCCTCCTATGGCTTGGTGGCGACTGTATGGCCGGGGATTGACTGGGTGGCGACGAACGCGGCCACCAGATCGGTCCATTGTGCGAGATCATCGGCGGTGGTGGCCAGGTGCAGCTCGTTGTGCGGCAGCAGCCTGGCCAACGCTTCGGCGGTGACGGCCGGATGGGCCGGATCGCCCGTCCAGGCCAGGATCAGGGCGGGTTGGGTGATGGTGGCGATGGCGTCCCGAGGGGGCAGGTCGGCCCCGGCCGCGCCGCGGTAGACCTGGGCCAGGCGGGTGACGTCCCAGCTTCGCAGGGTTGCGGCGCGACGGTCGAGGTAGTCGGCGTCGTCGACGAAGGGATCGGGTCGGGGGAGAGCCGGCAGGTTCCTGATGAGGGGCTCGACTCCCTTGGCCAGCAGAACGTCGGCGGACTTGTACCACTGTTGGGTCTGGGCCGCCCGGGTCTCCCATGCGGTCGGCGGGATGACGAGGATCAGAGCGCTGATGCGGGCCGGCGCCAGCAGCGCGGCGTGGATGGCCGTACCGCAACCCATGGAGGCCCCGGCGGCGATGTAACGATCGAGGCCGAGTCGGTCGGCGAGGGCCAGCTGGTCGCGAGCCAACCCATCCCAGTGGTACTCGGCGGGATCGGGAGTCGAGGGCGCATCACCGTGGCCGCGGGCGTCGTAGCGCACGACTCTGGCCGGTACGCGAGACCAATCGATGTACGGAGCCACGTCCTCGATCCGGCGGCTGTTGGACAGACCGTGGCCCCACACCAGATCGGGGGTCCGGGGTGCTCCAGGGTTTGCGGCCGCGGAGCCGGCAAATTCGTAGGGAAGTTCGATCACCTCTGAACCCTAGCCATCGCGGTCGGCAACGAGCTTGCGAGCCGGGCGCGCCCTGGGGGAAGGTCTGACCGTGACCTACCAAATCATGTGGCCCAGAATGCGTTGGCCGGAGCCTCGCGAGATCGAGATCGATTCGGTCACCCCCGATGGCATCCCGTCCTTCTACGGCACCTTCGACGAGATACCCGAATCGGCCTGGCGTTCGGCCGACGCCATCGTGAGCACCTTCGACATCCCGGTGAACTCTCGCGACCTGCTCGAACGTCTGCAGATCTTCGTCACGCCCAAGGTGGGTTTCGACAACATCGACGTCGACTACTGGACCGACCGGGGTATCCCCGTGTGCAACGTGCCCGACTACGGCACCCAGGAAGTGGCCGATCACGCGATGGCGTTGATGCTGTCGCTCATTCGGTGCATTCCGATGCACAACCGCCGGTTGCGGTCCGATCCGGTGGGTAACTGGACCCCGGCCCTCAATCCACTGGCTCGCCGCCTCTCGGTCTCGACCTGTGGTGTGGTCGGCTTGGGGCGGATCGGCACGGCCTTCACCCTGCGAGCCAAGGCATTCGGCCTCGATGTCGTGTGCTACGACCCGTACCTGGCAAACGGTGGCGAGCTGGCGCTGGGTATTCGCCGAGCCGATTCGTTGGCCGAGTTGTTCGCGCAGTCCGACATCGTCAGCATCCATGTGCCGCTGTCGGATGCCACCCGTAACCTCATCGATGCCGAGGTGCTCAGCCATGCCAAAGCGGATCTGACACTCATCAACACCGCTCGGGGCGAGATCGTCGACATCGACGCCGTGTACGAGGCCATGCGTTCGGGCCGGCTCCGGGCGGTCGGGCTCGACGTGTTGCCTCAGGAGCCCCCGAACCTGGACCGTCCGTTGCTGAAGGCATGGGCCGATGACGAAGAGTGGCTGGGCGATCGGTTGCTCGTCACCCCGCACTCGGCGTTCTCCACGCCCGAGAGCGTGTTCGACATGCGTTCCAAGGGCGGCTGGGTGGCGATGCGGTACCTCCGGGACAACCGGTTGGAGAACTGCGTCAACCCGGGAGCAGTAGAAGGTCGTCGCAGCTGACGAGTCCTGAGCTCACCGCGTGTTCGACCAGGCGAATGCGTCGATCGGCAGCCGAGACGCCGGCGGTACCTCGCAGGCCGCTGACGCCCGCTTTGGCCAGGCGCTCGCACACGTTGTCGAGCTTGCGGTTGAACCGGGTGATGGTCCAGCCCAATCGGTGGGCGGCCGCCCGATTGCTCGGCAGGTTCACCTCGGCCGTCCCCTCGACCAGGGTGGCCTCGGCCAGGGCGACGATGAGCCGTTTCTGATCGATGGTCAGCGGCAGATCGGCCAAACTGATGGTCTCGCCACCGTCCACTCCGGGATGGTCGCCCTCGCCGGCGTCGAGACGGGGTCGATCACCGGCCCAGGGCACGGTCAGCTCGAGCTCGTAGTTCGATCGCCCGGCGCTGAAGTGAACCGACGCCGCCGGGAAACTCAGTGCCATCTCGCGACCCGGCGCGAGAATCACCTGTGATCGACTGGTCAGATCCTTGACGGCAAGGGGGATCTGCGTGCCCACGTTGCACAGCCACCACAGGCCGGAGCGATGCACGAGCAGGCCGAGGCGCCGATGCAGGTACGGATTGTCGTCGATGATGACATCACCGGAGCGCCCGAAGCTGAGCGTGGCGTCCGGGTCGACCGTGTGGAGTTCTCCGCAGAAATCGACGATGGCACAAGCTCCGACCATGAACGCTCAGTCCTCGGGAGTGCGGTCTTCGGGCACGCGGCGTTCTTGAGCACCGTCCTCTTCCAGCTCTGCGGCACCCTCCAGATGAAGGGATCGGTTGCCGAAGTAGACGGTGGCCCCTGGTCCGACGATCTGGGGCGACGACGGTGCGAGCCCGGTGGGTGGTTGGCTCTCGCCGGGAACGAGTACCGATCCATTCCGTGAGCCGCAGTCCTCGACCGAGATGTGCCCATCGCGCCGTCGGAGCAGGAGGTGCGCACGCGACACACGATCGCCGTTGACGACCACCGGTGTGGCCTGGATCGATGCGGCGAACTGATGAGGGTTGCGTCCGATCACGATGTCGTCGACCAACTCGAACCGCTCTCCGTCATCGAGGACGACAACGCAGACGCTCGAGGTTGACGCGTGAACCACGTGATCGCTCGATGGACCATGATCGTCCCCGAACGTAGGGTCTTGATCGTCCCCGAACGTGGGGTCGTGCCCGAGTGTGAGATCGCCCAGGTCGAATGCCCCGAGGATGTACTTCAGGAACTCCGGATCGTCCGGTCGAGGAGGGTTGTCGTGGCGCTGCATCGGGGGTTCGACCGTTGGTTCCCCGGGTTCCCTCACTGCGAGCGTTGGTTCGTCGGGACTCGGCTGGTCGCCGCGAGAGGTGACCAGGAGGTTGAAGCCTCCGGCATGGACGGTGCCGAGGGCGACGTCGGTGATCTCGTCGAGGAGGGTGTCGGTGACCGCGATCTGGACGGCGTCGGGATGACCGTGCATGCGGTGGTCGATCCAGGTGGCCGATCCGAGTCCGGACAGGCTGCGAACCGACCGTTGATCGGTTCGGATTTCGAGGGCGCCGAAGACGCGCAGCGTGATCTTCTCGAGCACCTGCACGCAGGCAAAGGCAGGTACGGCGAAGTCGTTGTCCACGATTGCGTCGGCGATTGCCTCGAGCTCGTCACCGTCGGGGGCAGCAACGAACGACCGGACCAGCTTCTCGACGCCAACCACGGGTTGAGGGATGAACAGCAGCGCAGTGGCCTTGCGGCTGATGATCCCGTCACCCGGCGCGATCTGCAACAGCAGGTGGTACCGGGCGGTCATGGGCCTGCTCCGAAACGGACGACGATTGCCGTTGCGTTGTCCCGCCCTCCGGCCAGGTCGGCCTGAGTCGTCAGATCCTGGGCGATTTCGGCGCAACTGAGGGTCGAAGCGACCGCGGCGCAGGCGTCGATGATCTCGTCGGGGCGGAGCTGCCGGGACACACCGTCGCTGACGACGAGCATGAGATCGCCCGGCTCGGGCACGAAGGAGGTCACATCGGGCACACTTCTCTCATCGGCTCCGCCGAGGTGTCTTGTGAGCGCGAACAGCGGGAGCGCCCGGCGAGCTCGATCACCGAGATCGATGCCGGCCTCGCGAAGCTCGGCCTCGAGCGTGTGATCGTTGGTCACGCAGGTCAACCGGCCGCGACGCAGGTGATAGACCCGGGTGTCACCCACGTGGGCGATGGAGACCCGATCCCCCTGGAACGCTGCGACGGCCAAGGCAGTACCGGCATTGGGGAATCCCTTGGCCCGGGTCGCCGTTCGGATCTGGCCGTTGAGCCGACGAATGGTGGTTCGCCAGTCGTCGAAGCCTCGCGTCCCGATCACCGACTCGAGACCGCGCACGGCTACGTTCGCCGCCAACTCCCCGCCCGGCTGTCCTCCCATGCCGTCGGCCACCATGAACACGCAGTCCCGGACGCTTCCCCACGCGTCCTCGTTGCGGGTCCGAAGCAGGCCACGCGTGCTGGCTGCTCCCCAGTCCCGCACGGTCGCTGTGGGCATGGGGCCAAGCCGGCGGTGCGCCACGACCTCAGCGGCGAAGAGCGCATCGAGGGTGTCCTCCTCGCCGGCGGGGTGTCGGCCACCGTTCACGAGAATGGCCCGGACAACAGCACCACCGCGGTCAGGATCACACCGAGCCCGAAGGCGGCGGCCAAGGCGCCGAGGTGCCACCGAACCGGTTCGCCGAACAGCAGCGGCTCGGCTCGCTCGAGGGCCGGCGGTTTCCACCGTTCGAGCGGGCTCGCTGAGCTCGGCGATCCCCCCGCAGGCGCCGAGGATCCGGATTCGTTCGCGCTCTCGATGTCTCGCAGCAGGTCGAAGCCATCGATCGTCAAGTCCAAGGACGGGGAACGTTCGCCTTCGGGCGGCGGCAGTCCGGGGTCGGGGGCGGAGAACCCCAGTCGGCGGCGAATCTCGTCGAGGAGGTCGGCGCCCTCGATCGTTCGATCATCCTCATCGAAGGGATCAACGTGATGGGTATTCATCTCGAGTGGTGCCTCCCACGGTCATGACCCGGGCCGATGAGCGGCCGGGGGTCGGTGTACATGCGGAATCTGGCCCATTGCGTCCGTGCGCTGTGGAGTTGGTCGATGGCCGAGTCGCAGTTGCGCCACGCCTGGTCGGCCGACAGCTCATCGGGGGCCTGTGGATGGAAGGCGGCGCGGTCGACCGACTCGGCGAGGGCTTCGAGCGCATCGGCGGCCGCGGCCGCTGCGGGTTCGCAGCGGACCAACGCCTTCACCGTCTCGCTCGGTGTCGCCGAATGGTCGGTCGGCCATCCGGCCTCGCGGTAGCGGTCGCTCAGCTCGAGCCAGGCGCCGATGATCCGCCGGTCAGGTGCGCCGGATCGTCGAGCACGAGAGCGGCGGCGCTTGAGCGCCATGACGGTTGCGGCCAAGGCCGCAAGGACGACCATGGGGACAACGACTGCCGACCCGGCGAGCAGGACCGGTCGAGGGAGCAGCGCGAGCGTGGACCGGTCGCGAGGAATGGCCTGCTCGGGTGCATCGTCCTCGCTGTCGCCCGAACGAGCCGACGAGGCGGTACCCGGTGGGGGAGGAGGCGGCGGAGGCGAATTGGGTATGGCGACTTGTCGGATGGTGTGGCCGCGCTGTTCGGGCTGGGGCTCCCGCGACCGATCCGGCGTGACCGTGACCGGTACCCAGGTGCCGTCGGTGGCCTGCAGCTCGATCCATGCTTCGATATCGCCCGCTCGAACGATCGCCTTGCCCTGTTGGTATCGATCGGGAGGGATGACATAGCCGACGACCACTCGACTGGGTGCGCCGCCGAGCCTGGCGAGGACGGCGGCGGCGGCGGCGTACTGTTCGCCGTAGCCCACGAGACGATCCGGGTCGGCAAGGAACTCATCCAGACGGGCCAGGGAATGTCCGGGCCGTGCAGCGTCGCTGTGGTCGTAGAAGCCACCGTTGACGAAGGTGTCAGCCAGCGCCAGTGCCCGGGCCATCGGGTCCGATTCGCCCTCGAACACGTTGCCGGCGAGGTCACGCAGGCGCGGTGGGACGAGGTCGAGGTCGATGGCGGTGCGATCCGTGGAGGGCGAGAGGCGGCGCAGCTCGAGCTCCGACAGCTCGGGTCGGGGCAGGGTCACGAGTGACATCGTGGTTCCCGTTGCCAGGCCATGAGGGGCGGCGAGTGTGCCAGTGGTCCGGTTCAGCCGGATCTCGAGTCGGGGGTCGGAGCGCACCTCGAGCGGCCAGCCGGCGACCGGAACCCACGGCACGTCGAGGTCGCCGATCGTCAGCTCGTAGGCGACGGGAACAACTTCCGTCAGCGGAGCGTCGGGCGCAGGTAGGTACGTGTCGACCGGTTCGAACCTCGGCTGGTTGATGGTCCAGACGACCCCGTCGTAGGCATCGAGTGCGGCAATCGACCAACGGGTGATCGGTACGTCAGCCGACACCGTGAATACCACTGTGTCGCTGCGGCCCTCCTTCAACGATGCCTTGAGGGTGACGAGCGGGCTCGGAAGATCGAGTGCCTGCCATGGACGTTCCTGGTGTCGACGAAGATCGAACCGGTCGTTCAGGGAGGCCAGCGGCAGGTGGGGGCCGATGCGTGTGGCGACGAGGGTTGCCGCCAGCACCAACATGATCGGGCCGACGGCTCGGCCCGACCGGAACCTCGTGGCCGACAACAGTGCTGCTCCCGCCATGACTGCACCTTGGAGACGGGCGAGCCGAGCATCCTCGATGGTGAGCGAGATCATGATGCCAAGACCCGTGGCCGGTCCGATGATCGACAGGATGCGGTTGGTGCTCCACTGAGCGAAGGCCAGGCCGATGGTTGCCGAGAGCCAGACGACGGCGTAGGGAACCACGCGCAGCTCGGCGGTGAGGTCGGTTGGTGTCGAACTGGAGAGCAGCGTCGACCAACCGGTGACCAGCGACCGAACCAGGTCGAGATAGGCATTCGGATGGGGGAGCTCAGCCATGGCGACCGGGCCGAGGATCAGGAACGAGGCGGTGGCACAGGACAAGTACTCGCCCAGATACCAGTGATGTCGGTGCGACAGTTCGGATGCGATGAACGCAGCGATCAGGCCGACCATGCCGGGGATCACGAAGCGATCGTCGGCCATGGTCGTGTGCAACCCGCTGATGGCCACCATCGACAGCGCGCCGATCGACACGGTGGTCGCAGCTCGACGTAGACCGGGCGGACCAGGCGTCCTCATGGGAGAACCCGCCTGTTCCACGTGACAGCGAAGTCATCCAGGCCGGCGACCGAGAGCGTTGTGGCCCGTCCGATGCGCGCCGGGAGGCGCACATCGCCGACGCCGACGACGATGACATTTGCACGATGCTGGGCTGCGTTGCCGGCAACCAGCACTTCGTTGGCGGTCGCGACGCTCGTGACGATCACCAGTGTCGAGGTGTCGGGGGCGACAGTCAGGGAGCGAGTCGCCCAATGCGCGAGCGGGAACTCGGATGCCTCCACCGGCTGCGCCTCGATGAGGCACAATTGGTCGAGTACGTCGTCGACGCCGAACCCACGGGTCGGCGTGGTCTGATTGCCGACCGACAGCGTCGTCGGCAATCCCCGGCTGAGGTGACTCGAAACCACCGATCCGGCCACCGACACGGATGCTTCGAAGAAGCTGACCGAGGTGTGTCGTGGATCGAGGAGCACGGCGATCGACGGCAGCCGATTGTCGACGTGGTGACGCACCATCACCGAGCCGGTCCGCGCCGTCGACATCCAGTGAATGTGGCGATGATCGTCGCCCAGCTGGTAGGGACGCAGTGCGTGAAATGCCACGTCGCCCGCAGGCGAGGTGTCGGTCGTCGGGCCTTCGAGGTCCTTGGCAAAACCGAGGGGGACCGGATTCACCAGCGTCACCCGCGGCCGAACCCAGAGGATGTCGGTGCCGGTGTGGCGGACTTCGCGTCGCAGGAGGCCCAGGGGGTCGGACGTGGCGATGACCGCCGGCCCCACGGTGAAGACACCACGTCGATCCGTTGGTAGGCGGTGGGCGACGTGGCCACCGGTGGTCGGGAGAGCCAAGCTCACCCTTCGGCCGGCGACGTGGTCGTCGATCGAACGACTCAGGCGCCTCATCGCTCCCGAAGACGACTGGTTGATGCGCAACCGTGCTTCTGCGATGTCACCCACGGTCACCTTGTCGGTGCTCAGTTCACGGTCGAGCTGCACCCCCTGGCGGCCGACGACGAAGGGAACGCCGAGAGCGAGAACCAGCAGACACGCCGCTGCGATGACCATCGATTCGGTCCAGCCCAGGAAGACGCCGACGAGGTAGCCGACCAGGGCGACGGCGACCAGGGTGCGACCCGACTCGGTGAGGACAGTGTGCCTGCTCATGGCCTCAGGCGGCCCTGACGGCCCGGGGAACGTCGACTCGTTCCAACACCCCACGGAGCAGCTCGGTGGCGTCGACTCGAGCCAACTCGGCTTCGGGGGCCAAGAGCATGCGGTGAACCATGACGAACGGAGCCACG
>JAHECQ010000021.1 GCA_024641625.1 Acidimicrobiales bacterium
CAGGTCGACTGCTTGTTGAAGAACATCGGGAACTCAGGAACCGCCCGGCCCCCTTCCTCGACGTGATCGACGTAGTTCAGGCCGATGGCCAGGAACTTCGGTGGACGGGCGATCGGGGCCAGCAGAGTCACCTCCGACAGCGAAAGATGCTCGGCGTCGGTGAGCGCAGCGTCCCGCACCGACGGTTCGACCAGGGCCGCGGCAACGACATCGTCGCCCAAACCGAGCGAGTCCAGCGACACGACCTCGTCGCCGACAACGGCGCCGAGACGGGCAGCGCCGTCACCGACCTTGAAACGAGCGATCTTCATGGCGTACTCCAGTTGCTGGGATGTTGGTGAACAATGGGCTGGAAGAGATCATCCCCCGCTTGCACCGGCAAACTCAAAGGCTATGCGGCGATTTGCCGCCCGGCCCTCGGCGGTGGTGTTGTCGGCGATGGGCTCGGCTGCACCTGCGCCCCGAGCGCTCAGCCGAGCCTGATCGACTCCGAGCTCGACGAGGCGGGCGAGAACGGCGTTGGCTCGAGACTCCGAGAGCGCCTGATTGACATCGGCGCCACCCTGATCGTCGGTGTGACCCACGATCTCGACGGCGATGCCGGGAGCGGCGTTGATGGCTGCCGCTGACTGCGCCAGGATCGCGTCCGACTGCGGGTCGATGTCGGCGCTCCCGGTCGCGAAGAGAATCGGGTTGGCCGCCAGGGTCTCGCGCAATCGGTCCTCGAGACGGGCGAGGGCATCGGCACTGGTATCGATCTCGACTGTGTCCCCGACTTCCACGTCGAAGCTCTCCCCAACCGCGGTCACGAAGTCGGCGATCCTCGTGTCGCCGGCGTCTGCGGTCCCGGTGACCTGGATGCGGCCGCCGACCAAGGTCGTCGCCTGGTCGATGGACAGCCCGGCAGCGTCGACGTTGCCTTCGCCCCACACTCGAGTTGCCACCTCGACCAGACGTTCGAGCGAACCCTGGTCGGGGAGATCGCCCGAAAGGGTGACGGAGTCGGTGCTGACAGCTGCCTCGACGTCCACCGGCGAGGCTTCGACCTCGGTGAAGGTGACATCGAACTCGCCCGCCCGCATGTTCATCGCGGCGATCACATCGTTGACCAGACCTTCCGGTTGATCGTCACCGAAAGTTGTCGTTCCGGTGACCGTCACCGTCGCACCATCGAGCGTGACGCCATCGTCAAAGGTGAGCTTGTCGACCACATTGCCCTCGCCGTACCGGGCCTCGGCCAACTCGACCAGCTGGGCTGCAGCGGCGGCATCGGGCACGGCACCGCTGAGGGTGACCTTGTCACCGTCGACCACGAACAGGAGCTCGGCCGGGTCGAGTGCACCTTCAGCCGCCACCGCCGTGGTCGGGGTGAGCGCAGTGTCGGACGAGGAGGACGAACTGTCGTCGCATGCATAGGCAAGCAACGCCAAGGCGACGAAGGCGACGAACACGAAGATCAGGTAGGTCCATCCTCCAAGGATGGCCGCACCATCCCCGTCCTGCTCAGAGCTCTCCGGCTCGGCACCGTCCGGCTCGGCAGTGTCCGGCTCAGTCTCAGCCTCGACCGTCTCCGGCTCGACCGTCTCCGGCTCGACAGGCTCAGACTCGGCAGTCTCAGCCTCGACCGTCTCAGCCTCGACCGTCTCCGGCTCGACCGTCTCCGGCTCGGCGCCCTCAGTCTCGATCGTCTCAGGCTCGGCAGTCTCCGGCTCGGCAGTCTCAGTCTCGATCGTCTCAGGCTCGGCAGTCTCAGGCTCGACACCTTTCGCTTCTGCGGTCTCAGACTCGGTCGTCTCGGACTCGCCAGGCCCTGAATCCTCGCCGTCGGTCGCGCCGAACTCGGCGATGAGCGCTGCGGCATCGTCGACCTCAGGCGAGGGCGTGAGATCGTCGTGGTCGGACATGCGGTGGGGCCTCCAACGGGCAGCAGACGGGCATCGGCAGGCTAGCCGCCGGCGGAGTCCCGCAAGAAGGTCGACGCAGCTCGTGTACGTTCGGCGTCAGCCGGCCAAGAGTTCCCTCACGCTGGCGATCGCCGCAGTCTCAGCCTCGGGGCTCTCGCCACACGGTGTGAGGTTGAGCGTCGATGCCCCGGCAGCCACATACGGTGCGAGAAACTCGGCGATGGCCTCCGGCGGCCCCACCGGCGTGTATTTGGCAAAGGCGCTGAAGGGAACCTGATAGAAGCCTTCCATACGGGCAGCCACATGGGACGTGGCGGCCTCGGTCGTAGGGCCGACACCGACCCAGAGTTGGATCCCGTGCTGCCAATCCGGCTCGCGCCCGACGACCCCGGCCTCATGCTCGACCCTGGCAATGCCAGTGGCGAAGCGCTGGGCGCTGCACCACGAGGCCAACCATCCGTCGGCGAACCTGCCGGCTCTGATGAGTGCAGCGTCGCTACGGCCACCGACGACAAACGGAACGAGATCGGCCAATCTGGGACGAATGACGGCCCGATCGAGCTCGAAGAACTCGTCGGCGTGATCGACCACATCGCCGGCCAGCAGCCGACGAACGACCGCCAGCGAGGAGTCGGTCCGCCGACCTCGCGTGCGGGGATCGACCCCACACACCTCGAACTCATGACGATCCTCGCCGCCGACGCCAACCCCGATGGTGACCCGACCCGGTGCTGCCAGCGCCAACTGATTGATCTGACGCGCCGCCACCATTGGGTGACGGAGGGCCAGCAGGACCACCCCGGCATAGAGGTCGAGCCGAGGTTCGATACCCGACATCGCCGCCAGGAAGGTCAAGGCGTCGATGCCGAGTCCGTTGTGGAAACTGATGTGGTCGGCAATGAAGACGTGGTCGAGACCTGCGTCGGCGTAGGCGGCAGCGGTGGCCCGCCGCTCGTCGCTGTCGAGGTCGAAGAAGTCGACCGGAGGCGAGATCCCCACCCGAAGCGATCGGTTCATCGGCGAGTCCCAGCACCATTGGAGGAGCGCGTGTCGGCCGTCAGCTCGCCGGCGATCTCATCGACCTCGATGAAGATGCACTCGCCCGGGCACTCGGCCGCTGCATCGATCACGTCCTTTTCGCGATGCCGAGGAACAACCGCCAGCTCGGCAGAGCCACCTGGATCGTTGAACGTGCGATCTCCCTCACGGCAGTAGGCAATGCCATCCTCGAGGATTCGGAACACGTCGGGCGCGTGGTCGGTACAGATGCCATCGCCAGTGCACAGGTCCTGATCGATCCAGACCTTCAGTACCACCGGACCGTCCAAGATCGGTCGCTCATCCATGACACAGATGGTACGGCGTCGGCCATCGCCTTCACGGTCGGCTCGGGCCACGTGCGGTCGACCTCGAGGCTGGCGGTACGATCGCCTCGTGTCCAGCTCGTTCGGTCAACTGTTCCGACTCACGACGTTCGGCGAATCGCACGGACCGGCCGTCGGCGTCATCGTCGATGGCTGCCCATCCCGATTGGCGCTCACCGAAGCAGACGTACAGCGGGATCTCGACCGGCGTCGGCCCGGTCAGAGCCGCTTGGTGACCCAACGCGACGAGGCCGACCGGATCGAGTTCCTCTCGGGAATCTTCGACGGGCGAACCACCGGCACGGCGTTGGCCATGATGGTTCGCAACGCCGATCACAACTCGGGGGCCTACGACCATTTGCGAGACGTCTACCGACCGAGCCACGCCGACTGGACCTATCGTGCCAAGTACGGCATCCGGGACCATCGAGGCGGAGGACGCGCCTCAGCCCGCGAAACGATCGGACGGGTCGCCGCAGGAGCCGTCGCCCGGCGCCTACTGGCCGAATTGGCAGGCATCGAGGTACTCGCCTGGGTCAGTTCCGTCCACGACATCGACACCGACCTCGACCCGGCGACCATCGAGTTCGCAGCGATCGAAGCCGACCCCACCCGTTGTCCGGACCCGGGGGCCGCAGCCCGAATGACCACCGCCATCGAGGACGCTCGGCGGGCCGGCGACAGCCTGGGGGGCGTGGTCAGCTTCGTGGCCCGCAACGTCCCGGCGGGTTTGGGCGAGCCGGTGTTCGACAAGATCGACGCCGATCTCGCCAAAGCCATGATCTCGCTCCCGGCGGCCAAGGGGTTCGAGATCGGTAGTGGCTTCGCCGGTACCCGCCAGACGGGGCTGGTCCACAACGACCCGTTCGAGCCCGGCACGGACGGTGCGCCGATCCTGACCACGAACAACAGTGGCGGGGTGCAGGGTGGCATCACCACCGGTTCGGATCTGGTGGGACGAGTCGCCTTCAAGCCAACGGCCACCATCTCATCGGAGCAGAAGACCGTGAACACCGATGGCGAAGCCATCACCTTGGCGGCCAAAGGCCGACACGATCCCTGCGTCCTGCCTCGAGCGGTCCCCCTGGTCGAGGCCATGGCCCTCCTGGTGCTCGCCGACCACTACCTCCTCCAACACGCTGGCGACATCCTCCCCCGCTGAGCAAGGTTCACCGGCGTCGGCCGCCACCGGGCACCTGCCGCCTCCCCTGGCTCATCCGGCCAACCCTCTGCTCAACCACGAGCCCAATCCCAATCCCAATCCCGATCCCAATCCCAATCCCAATCCCAATCGAGTGCACTTGATGGCGCTCGGCGAGGTGCTGATGCACGCAGTAGGCAGGTTTTGCCTGCGGTAGTCGATTGTCGGGTTGCCCGCTGGTAGCGATTCGATTCCAGGCCGTTACCGTTCGGGTCCTCGCAGTGCTTCGGCCGCCGTTGTCCTCCAGTCAACCGGAGACGGCCATGGCCCTTCCTGCACCCCGTCGCTCGACCCAATCCCGGTCGACTCAGACCGAGTCGACCCAGACCGAGTCGGTGCGCCGTCTCGGATCGATCGAGAGCGACACGCGCCTCGTCAACCACCTCCTCGCCCGCGGTGGCGTCGCCCTGCGCAGCGAACTGCTCGAGTTGGGAGTCTCCGTCTCCTCCATCGATCGTCGCATCACCAGTGGACTCATTCGCTCGTTCGGCGGCGGGGCGGTCGGGCTCATAGACGACTCCAAGACCGACGAACATCAGCGTCGCGCCGCGTTGATCCAGCGCCCCGACGCAGTCCTTGCCTTCGAGACCGCCGCAGAGGTCCACGGGTTCCCGCTTGGCACCATTGATCACGAACAGCTTCATCTGCTCACCAACGCGTCCAACAGCGCTCGGGGGCACCTGGGCATCATTCACCGCACCAAGCACCTCCCTGAGGTAGACGTCACCATCGTCGATGGCCTCCGGGTGACGACCGTCGAACGCACCTACCTTGACCTTGCCATCTGCTTCGCCTACGGGCGGATGCGCTGGCTCGGCGAACACTTGTTGATCGAACAACGAATGACGGGCCCGACCCTGCTCGCTTGTGCGTCCTCACTCGCACGCCGGGGACGAGCCGGGACGCGCTTTCGTCGAATGCTGCTCGGCGTCATCCTCGACGAGGAGCCGGTGCACGAATCGATCGCCGAGCGAACATTCGCCCGGCTGTGTCGTGGCTACGGCATCACCTCGCTCAAGCCCCAGTTCGTCCCTCCTTGGTACGACGGCCTTCGGGGCGTCGTGGACTTTGCCGACCCGGGACGACGGAAAGTTGTCGAAGTCGACGGACGACGTTGGCACACGACCTCCCAGGATCGGACGAATGATCGCTCGAGAGACCGGTGCGCCCGCCGGCATGACTGGGAGGTGTTGCGGTTCGGCTACGACGAGATCGTGCAACGACCGGGATTCGTCGCCGGCGAACTCCGCAGCTTCCTGGGACTCGACCGACACGATGCAGCGTGACCCCAACCAGTCGACCGCGTGCAGGTTCGCTTCGCCCAGCGATTGGCAGCGCACACGGTTGAAGAAACCTGGAGTCGGATCACGCTTCGGAGCCAGGATCGGCCTCAGGACCAGGGTCGGCCTCAGGACCAGGGTCGGCCTCAGGACCGGGATCGGCCTCAGGACCGGGGTCGGCCTCAGAACCAGGGTCGGCCTCAGAACCAGGATCGGCCTCAGAACCACGATCGGATGTGGCTGCTGCGTGGTCCCTCAGGAAGGCCTCCAGCTCGGCCGCCAACGCATCGCCGGTCGGCAGTGTCTCCTCATTCGAGTCGACCTGCCTCTCGAGTCGCGCCACGTAGTCTGCGCTGTCACGGTCCGAGGCAACCGCCTGATCGACGCGCTGAACCCAGTCGGACACCGCCCCGTCGAGTTCCTCGTAGCTCGTGGGAACACCCGTGGTCTGCTCGATGCGCCGCAACAGCGCCTGGGTGGCCTTGGGATTCGGTGGAGCCGGGACGTAGTGGGGCACCGCTGCCCGCAAGGACATGACAGGAATCTCCGAACGATCGAGCCGGTCGTGCACCACGCCAACAACGCCTGTCGGGCCCTGGTAACTCGGACGATCGAGATTCATGCGTCGAGCCAGCTCGGCGTTCGCAGCACTGCCGGTGATGGGGAATGGACGCGAATGCGGCACCATCGACACCAATGCCCCAACGGTGACCGCGATCTCGGCGCCGCTTCGGCGAACGATCTCCAGCACGTTCTCGGCGAATCCCCTCCAGCGGAGCTGAGGTTCGATTCCGGTCATCAGGATCAGGTCGCGGGCGGCGTCGGTTCGGCACGCCCACACCCGAGTAGCCGGCCAATCGATGACGCGCTTACCCCCGGCTTCAAAGCGGACCACGGGTCGTGTCTCGTGAAAATTGAAGTAGGTCTCCGGATCGATCTCGGCGATCTGTGTCGTGTCACAACGATCGCGAATCCAGGCCAGCGACTCGGTCGCAGATTCTGCAGCATCGAACAAGCCCTCGAATGCCATCAACAGCACCGGGCGGCGAAGCGGGACTTGATCCTTCCAGATCACCTCTGACACAAGAGCACCCTCCGGGTAGTCTGCCCGCCGTGACAATGACGGACTGGGGCAGAGAGCGACGAAAGCTCACGGATGCAGTGAGCGTATTGGTCGGAGCGGCGAATGGCCTCTACCCGTCGGGGAACTCGCTTGTCGTCGAGGGCTCGGCGGAGGCCGTCATCATCGATCCCTCGGTCACCGTTGTCGCCAAGGGCGGCGCCCACGTGCCGATCGACGCCGTCATCAACAGTCACGGGCACGAGGACCATGTCGCAGGAAACGGCCTGTTCAGCGGCGCGCGGGTTCATGTTCACCACCAGGATCTCCTGGCCGCTCGAAGTCTCGATGGGCTGATGGCCATCTACGGTTTCGAGGGTCAGGCGCGCATCGACTTCGAACAGGTGGTCCTCGAGGAATTCAGCTATGTCCCTCGTCCCGATGCCCAAGGTTTCGGCGACGGGCATCGCTGGAATCTCGGTGGCGTCGACATCGAGGCTGTCCACCTTCCGGGACACACCAGAGGGCACTGTGGCTTTCGTGTGTCCGATGGAGTCTTCTTTCTGTCCGACATCGATCTCACCGGTTTCGGCCCCTACTACGGCGACGTCTGGTCGAGTCTCGAACAGTTCGAGGAAAGCCTGCGAATGGTCCGCGACGAGGACGCCGACTTCTACGTGACGTTCCACCACAAAGGCGTGATCGAGGGAAGAGCAGCATTCCTTCAGCTGGTCGACGGCTTCGCCGAAGTGATCGAGCGGCGCCACAGCGAGATGCTTGCCTTCCTGGTCGAGCCCCGATCCCTCGACGAGATGGCGGCACATCGTTTCGTGTATCGACCCCACGTCGAAGGCACGCACATCCCGACCATCGAACGCCGGACGGCTGGCATGCACGTCGAACGCATGTTGCGTCGAGGGGAGGCTGCAGAGGTGGCGGCCGGCCGCTTCCAGCGTCTCGCCTGACCTCTCCCCCATCTGGCCCCCTCCTGTGCGATCAGGTGTAGGTCGATCCCTTGGGGTCGCCGAGGTCTCGACGAATCTCGACGTTCACCAACGCCGGGAGTCCCGAATCGAACGCCCGTCGCAGCGCCGGACCGATGCCATCGGGTTCGGTGACATGTTCGCCGTAACCGCCGAGCGCCTCGACCACCTTGTCGTAGCGGGTGAAGTTCAGCTCCGTCGCCACCACCCGATCCGCTCCGTAGAGCTTGGCCTGCGGGCGAATCATCTGACCCCAGGCCGCATCGTTGCCAACGATCCCCACGATCGGAAGACCGAATCGTACTGCGGTGTCGAACTCGAAGCCGTTGAGCCCGAACGAACCGTCGCCGTACACGATCAGCACCCGCTGGTCGGGGTGGGCAAGTTGGGCCGCGAGCGCAAACGGCATGCCCACTCCCAGCGTTCCGAGCGGACCCGGGTCCATCCACGTACCGTGCTCGGGCACGCGGAGCACCTTCGAGGTCTGGGCCACGATGTCACCACCGTCACCGATCACGATCATTGTGTCGTCGGTGTCGACGAAATCGGCAATCTCACGGCACAGACGCAGCGGATCGATCGGTACCTCGTCGGAGTCCAACGAGGCCGCCAGATTCACTTCGGCTCGTTGCTCGATCGCCCGCAGCTCGGCTGAGTAGTCGCTGAAGTCCGCCACACCGACCATGGCGATCTGATCGGCGACGGCGTCGAGGTTTCGGCCGACGTTGCCGACCAGGCCCACCGCCGGCGATCGATTGGCGCCGATGAGCGTCTCGTCCAGATCGAGTTGGATGATCTTCGCCGATCGCGGGATGGAGTTGCCGTACTTCATCCGGAAATCCAGTGGCGTTCCCGCCAGGACCACCACATCTGCTCGAGCAAGGGCATCGGCACGACTCCGATTGAAGAACTGCGGATGACTCATGGGGATCTGACCCCGGGCCATACCGTTGGTGAACACCGGGATGTTCAGCGCCTCGGCGAATGCCCGCAGCGCCTCGGAACCTTCCGACCACTTCAGCCCCGTGCCGGCCATCACCATCGGCCGCTGGGCGCCGGCCAGCAAGGCGGCGGCCTCCTCGACCAGCTCATTGTCGGCCGTCGCCTTGACGCGGTAGTCCCGGAAAGTGGGCAGCTCCACCTTCTCGTGATCGATCGGTGCGCCGAGGACGTCGATGGGAATCTCGAGGAACGCCGGACCGGGCACACCCGAGAGCGCAGCGCGGATGCCGGTCTCGATGTACTCACCGATGCGGGCGGTGTCGTAGCAGGCGTCGGCCCACTTGGTGATCGGCCGCATGACCGACACGTGGTCCATCTCCTGCAACGAACCACGCCGAAGGTTCTTGAACGAGCCCTGGCCTCCGAAGACGAGGATCGGCGAGTTGGCCCGCCACGCATTGGCGACGCCGGTGATTCCATCGGTGACCCCGGGGCCGGCCGTCAGAATCGCCACGCCCACCTTGCCCGGGTGCAGTCGAGCCCATGCGTCGGCGGCGTGCGTTGCTGCCTGTTCGTGGCGGACGTCGATGACCCGTATTCCTTCGTCGAGACAGCCATCGTAGATCGCCATGACATGGCCGCCCGACAAGGTGAACACGCACTCCACCCCGGCTGCCTTCAAGGCCTTGGCGGCCAGCCGTCCTCCGTGAGTCATGGTTGTCCTCTCAGTTCTC
Organism: Acidimicrobiales bacterium; assembly: GCA_024641625.1. Lineage (GTDB taxonomy): Bacteria > Actinomycetota > Acidimicrobiia > Acidimicrobiales > SZUA-35 > JAHECQ01. Next base: position 9,469 of record JAHECQ010000021.1, read on the forward strand.
GAATACTGCTCAACCGCGAGTCGGACACGAACGCCGTCCCTGCGCCGGTCGTCTTGGGTACACCGTTGCCGACAACCTACGATCCCGCAATGGCCAACGTCGAAATCAGTCAGCCCGAGCCCCAGATCACCCAGATCACCCTCAACCGGCCCGAGGCGCTGAACGCCTTGACCTACGATCTGGTCGACGAACTGCATCAGGCCCTGACGGCCATCAATGCCGACCACAATTGCCGGGTGGTCATCATCACCGGTGCAGGGCGCGGATTCTGCGCCGGCCTCGATCTCCGAGGATTCGGAACGGTGCCCGGGACCGAGACCTTCGGCAAACCGCAACAGGGCATGGCGGTCCAACAGTTCATCGCCAGTCTCGTTCCGCGGCTTCGGTCACTCCGCCAGCCGGTGATCTCCGCCATCAACGGAGCGGCGGCCGGTGGCGGGTTCGCCATTGCGTTGGCCAGCGATGTCCGTATCTGTTCGGATTCAGCCAAGTTCGGGAGCGCCTTCGTCCGCCTGGGCATCTCGGGTTGTGACATCGGCGTGTCGTGGCTGCTCCCCCGCCTCATCGGGGCCTCCCGGTCCCACGAGCTCCTCCTCACCGGCCGAGTCTTCGACGCGACCGAAGCCGACAAGCTGGGGCTGGTGAGTCGGATGGTTCCCGGTGACGAACTCATGGAATCCGCCCTCACCACCGCTCGGCTCATCGCCGCCAACAGCCCGATGGGCGTGTGGATGACGAAGGAGGTGATGTGGTCGAACCTCGAGGTCACCTCGCTGCAGGCAGGCATCGACCTCGAGAACCGCACCCAGATCCTCACGTCGCAGACCGAGGACTCACGAGCGGCGATGGCCGGCTTCCTGCATGGCCAGAAGATCGACTGGCAGAACCGTTGACTCGGCCTCGGTGCACTCAGCCGCGCCCGCGTAGCTCCTCGGGCTCGAGGCACAACGACACTGCCGTCACCACCGCCAACTCCACCTCTACCGGCGAGACCTTCTCCTCGGCCAGCTGATCGGCCACGAGCTCGACCAACAAGCTGCGGTCGACCCGCTCACCGGCGCAGGCGATCGACCTCGCCGATGCGCCGGCCGTGAACAGACTCAGGGCCGATCTGGCGATCTCCTGGGCACCAGCACATTCGATGATGCGCTCAGCCACCGCTCGGGCGATCTCGACCGTCAGCGCATCGCCATCGAGCGCCGTTGCTTCGTCGTCGGTCAACGTTCGGGCAGCGCATTGGGCATCGGTGAGTGCCAGCGACAGCTCCACCGCCTCGGAGCGTTCGACGAGCTGGTCCGCCGCAGCAGCCACCCGATCATCAGCAAGACCTGATCGAGAACAACCCGAAAGCGCCAGAACCAAGGCCACAGTGGACCGAAAGAGCAATGACCCACGGAGGCGCCCCGCAAACATCCTCTGAACTTACTGGGCAGTCTCGCGAATCTTCGTCATGATGACTGCGGCAGCGGTGCCAGCCCAGCCTTGATCAATCCAATGTTCGAGCGCGTCGGGGGTCATCGGCCGAGCAAGGAAGAACCCCTGACCAAAGTCGCACCCCAAGTCCCGCAGAAGTGTCATCTGGCCGGGTGTCTCGATGCCTTCGGCGACGACCACTGCGCCCAAACCATGAGCCAGCTCGACCACGCCACTGACCAGGTTGGCCGCTTCGTTCGAGTGTTCGATCTCGTCGACGTAAACCTTGTCGATCTTGAGGATGTCGAACGGGACATCGCGTAGATGCGAGATCCCGGCAGCGCCCGTCCCGAAATCGTCGACGGCGATGCGGACGCCCAGCGCTCGGAAACTCTCGAGCTGCTGACGAAGCAATGCCGCATCCTCGATGAAGGTCGACTCGGTGAGCTCAATAGTGAGCTTGCTCGGTGGGACACCCGCCTCGGCGATGATCCGGTGGAGAATGCCCACCTCCCCAGCTTGCTCCAGCTGACGGGCCGACACATTGATGGCCATCGCCAGGTGGTCGCCGCCCGGAAGCGAGTTGTGCCACTCGTGCAATTGGACGGAGGAACGACGCATCACCATTCGCCCGAGTTCGATGATCGAGCCGGTCGACTCGGCCAGCGGGATGAACATCCCTGGCGACACGTGCCCACGTGTCGGGTGATTCCACCGCAGGAGCGCTTCCACCGAGGTCACCTGATTCGCCTTCAAGTCAAAGACCGGCTGGTAGACGAGAGTGAACTGATCGGTCTCGATGTTTGCTCGCAAGTCGGCGGCGAGCTCGAAGCGTTCTGCTGCTGCCGTCCGCATCGATTCGTCGAACAGCGTGAATGCACGCTCGTGGGCCCGGCCGTAGCGACACGCAAGACTGGCGTTCTCGAGCAAGATGGTCGGGTTCTCCCGGCGGTCGTGAGTGTGGGCAGCGCCGAATGTGGCCTTGAGGTCGACCTGTCTCCCGCCGATCTCGTACGGTTCATCGAACACGGCAAGCACGGTCGAGACCATGTTGTTGATCGCATCTCCATGTTTCGAGAAGGTCGACACGATCACGAACTCATCGGCGTCCAGGCGAGCCAACCGGTCAGTGGATCGGATGACGGATCGCACGCGGTTGGCCACCTCCACCAGGAGGTTGTCGCCCGCTTCGAAGCCAACGCTCGAATTGATCTCGGAGAAGTTCACCATGTCCAGGTGGATGACGCCGATCATCTCGTCTCGACCGAGGCTCTGGAGCGCACGCTGCAGTTCGGGCACGATCGACGAACGGTTGAGCACCCCGGTGAGTGGGTCGTAGAGCGCCTGGTTGCGAAGGCTCTCCTCCAGCAACCGTTGTTCGGTGACGTCATGGACGGTGATGAGGATCGAGTCGCCGTCCTCGAGTTGCATCGCGGCAAACCCCACTTTGGCGACGCGAATTTCGTCCGATGCCGTACGCAGTTCGAGAAGCAACTCCTCTTCCCTCAACTCGTTGCCCCAAACCAGCATGGCACTTTCCATGGTTGCGACACCGCGCGCGGTCAGCAGGCCTCGTGCGTGTGTGCCGATCAGATCGCCCGGGGAGAAGCCGAGGAGACGCGACACATTCGGACTGACGTAGGAAATCCGCTCCTCCGCATCGATCAGAGCGAAGACATCATTCGAATGCTGGATCAGTGCACGGTAACGACCCTCAGACGTCCTCACCTGGAGTTCGGCCATCTTGCGGTCGTTGACGTCACGGAAGCTGTAGACAAGTCCGCCGACCTCGGGGTCGGAGCGCAGGTCACGCACCGAAGCAGTGAACCAGTGGTAGTGGCCGTCGGCATGTATCAACCGCACGTCAAAGGGCTCGACCACAATCTGACCGTCCGCTGATGACGCGATCGCGGCCCTGATACGTGCGGCATCGACGGCGTCAACGAACCGAAGTGGGCTCTCGCCCAGCACTTCGTCGTCGTCACGGCCCAACAATCGGCTGACGGTGGAGCCGACCACGGTCACGATCGAACTTCCGTTCTTCACCAGCATCACGATGTCGTTGGAGTCCTGGGACAGTGCCCGGAACCGATGATGGGCTCTCTCCTCGTGCATCCGTTCCCGCCACAGAGCTGTCTCGAGCGCGAGATCCAATTGACTGGCCGCAGAGCGAATCGCCCGCTCGACCATCCGACCTGGTCGGTGTGTCAGTCCGACGACCAAGTAGCTGTGCGACTCGACTTCCAGGCGTGCAAACACAAGATGGTTGTACACCGCCGGCACATGGTCGCCGAGTGCCAAGCTATCGGCATCATCTGGCACCTCGCCCCAAAGCATCCTCGCCTTGCCATCCGGCTTGCCATTGATCGCAGGTGTCACCGCCGCAGCAATGGTCCGATCGCTTCGACCAATCACCACACTAGCGGTAGGTCGCCCGCCGAGATTGGCGATCGACTCGAGGACAATCGGTGTCGTGACCTCCCCTGATCGAGACGCCACGAGCAGCTCACCCAACGCGCCCAATGCGAGCTGAAGTTCATAATCTTGATCACGGGAACGAAGCATCAGATAGATGCGCATGCCCGAAATGGCGATAGCACCGAGTGTCGACCAGAGCAGGAACTGGTATTGCGCCGGGCCATCCACTCCGGCGCCCACATCCATGAGCGTGAGCACCGGAAGAGACAGCATCGCCACCGAAGCGACCAGCTGAACCGACCCGAACTGGCGCCGATTTGCGACGATACCCAGCCGTCCATGAGCGTGCGGCGACACCCTGAGAAACGCCCAGATGAGTGGGACGAACGGCGCCGATGGAAGATAGACGGCCACCAGGTGAGCCAGTCTGAACTCGTCTTGAAAAGACGAGGCGACTTCCATCAAGACTGCCACCACCGCCGAAACGAACCACGGGAGTCCCATTCGGTTGTTGCCGGACCTGCCCACATAGCTGAGGGAAATGACAAATGCAAAGATGCCGACAAATGGGACGAAGATCAGACTGTCTGAGCGCTGGAGCGGGGCCCACGCCTGGCTGAGCAGTACGGAGCTGGTCAAGCCCACGAGGGCAGACTCCAAGAGAACTTCCAGCTGCAGCCGTTGTCTATTCCCCAGAACACCCGTGAGTGTTCCGACGAGAAGCGGCACGTAAGCCACCATGTAGAAAGGTTCAGCCGGCCCCTGCCCTCTTTCGAACTCGACGAGGTAGGCCAGCGAGAAGAATGGGCACGCCAGAGAAATGCCGTAGTAGACACCCGACAAGGCATTCTGACCTTGGCGGACCAGCCTTCTGGCGTGACGCAGAGCCAGCACGCCACAGGTCAACGCAGTGACGACATATACGAACACTGCCATCCGCGTCGTCGTGACCATGGCCACAGCGACGAGCAGGAAGTAGCCCGCCAGGAGGCGAGTCTGCAGTGAAAGCACAAGCTTCCATCGGAATCTAGGACTCCACCTTTAGGTGATCATGGTTCTCAACCCGCGCCGCCGGCACTGGGAGGAAGGATCAGCGTCTGCTCGCGCGACTGACTGCGGCAAACAATCCCCTGGCAGAGACGTTCGACCGTCGAATACGACGGAGATCCAACGCCGGTAGCGAAATGCCTCCAGGCACGCTGCTCAAATCACCCCGAACAATAGCATCGACTTCGGGGGACTTCGTTCGATACTCCAACCAGAATCCGGACATGCGGAACAGTCCCGGAAGCGAAGGCTTGCCAGCTTCCACGAAGTCAGGAAGCCCACAAATTCTCTCGAAATTCAATCCCATGAACATTCGAATGATTCTGTCCATGCGAACATCCAGATCAGCGACCAGGATATCCGAGTCGAAATGAAGCGCGGTGAGCCAAACCATCGCCACCGAAAGCTTCACCGGCAGCAATCCATCGAACGATCGCCAATCTGGATCGATGACGAGTGAGGCGACGTCAGTGACCGTCACAACATCGAAATCCAAATCGTGGTAGGCCTCAACGTCGGTTCGGCGGCAACCCCAGACATCGACCGTTTCCAAATCGGATGTCGTCTTGAGGTCAGAGTAGCCACCCGATATCACCCGAGACGCCGCAACAAGTTGCCTCGAAGGGTGGTGAATCAGACAGCTGAAGGTAGATCGATCGTCGTACAGACGGTACTCGCGGCACATCTTCGAAGCTTGATAGTCGAACTCGTCACAGATGATTTGCCGTTCCAGGGCGGATGCTCTCTCGAACCAGGGACTGTCAGAGGTGACGAAGTAGACGCCCCAAACCGTGGACTCTGTATCGGATCGATCCTCTGGCCACTCTTCGAGTTCGAGAGACAGGCTTTCACCGGGCAAGAGAACCACCCGAAACTGCGTTCGAAAGGAAACGAGATCTCGAGGGACATTTCCCCTGCGTCACCGCCACTGGAGTTGGCTGCAACACCAACTCTGGGACAACTCGCTGACTGATGCACTGGGTAGCTGAACGGTAAAACGGCATGAGCGGACCTCCGGTCACGGAGCCCCACGACTCCAGTGGAGCGCCTCACGCCGCCCAGGTCAAGGGCAAGGGCGGATTTCTTGATGTGAAATCCGTGTACCGAGCCCCCAGGCCGACACCCGGCAAGGACGCAAGCGTCATCGCCTGACATCGGCTCGGCCAGATCCACCCGGACGGCTCGGGAACTTGGTTCTGGCCGCCCGGCCTAGACTCGGACCAACTCCCGACTGCCGGGAGACGTTTCGAGAAAGGTCCTCACATGGAAGACGCGGTCATCGTTGACGCAGTCCGAACCCCCATGGGCAAGCGCAATGGCAGTCTGTCGGGTTGGCACCCGGCCGATCTGGCCGCCGAGGTGTTGAAGGCGCTCGCCGAACGCAACAACCTCGATCCATCGACCGTCGACGACGTGATCATGGGGTGCGTCATGCAGGTCGGCGCCCAGGCGGTCAACGTCGGGCGCAACGCAGTGCTCACCGCCGGCTGGCCCGAAACCGTTCCATCGACCACCATCGACCGCCAGTGCGGTTCGTCGCAGCAGTCAGCCCACTTCGCCGCACAGGGCGTGATGGCCGGCGCCTACGACATCGTCATCGCAGCCGGCGTGGAAGTCATGAGCCTGGTTCCGATGGGCGCAACGGTTCTCGACACCACGCTCGGCGAGCCCTTCACCGCGGCCATGAACGAACGCTACGCCGAGGACGGGGGCCTGGTACCGCAGGGCATCGGGGCCGAGATGATCGCCGACCGCTGGAACATCAGCCGCGAAGACCTCGATGCCTACGCACTCCAGAGCCAGCAGCGGGCCGCTCGAGCCCGCGACGAGGGTCGCTATGACGCCGAGATCATTCCGGTGGCCGAGAAGATCCTCGATCGTGAGAACGGCCGAGTCATTCTCACCGGCGAGATGGTTCGCACCGACGGCGGCATCCGCGAGAGCACCATGGAAAGCCTCGGTGCGCTCAAGCCGGCGTTCCTTCCCGAGGGCAAGGTGACGGCCGGCAACTCTTCGCAGATCACCGACGGCGCTGCAGCCGTGCTGATCATGAGCGCCAGCAAGGCACAGGAGCTCGGCCTCAAGCCCCGAGCCCGCTTCCATTCCTTCGCCATCGCCGGCGTCGACCCGGTCACCATGCTCACCGGGCCGATCCCGGCCACTGCCAAGGTGCTGGCCAAGGCCAGTCTCACCATCGACGACATCGATGTCTTCGAGGTCAACGAGGCCTTCGCCTCGGTCGTGCTGGCGTGGGAGAAGGAACACCACCCTGACATGGAGCGCGTCAACCCCAACGGCGGCGCCATTGCCCTGGGGCACCCGCTGGGCTGCTCGGGTGCTCGGTTGATGACCACCATGCTCAACGAGCTCGAGCGTCGCGGCGGCCGATACGGCCTCCAGACGATGTGCGAGGGCGGCGGCATGGCCAACGCCACCATCATCGAACGACTCGACTGAGATCGGTGGCGAATCGGTGAACGACTTCAACCCCACCACCGATTTTCCGGAGGTGATCGACCAGGACGATCGGTCGATCACCTCCACCGCCAAGCAGCGCGACGGGAACATCCAACGGAAGCGACGGAACGCGTTGGCCGTGGCCTCGCTGGCGACCGTTGCCGGCCTCATCGTGGCCGGTTATCCCTGGCTGCGGGTGATCGCCGCCGTGGCCATCGCCTATCTGCTGCTGCGCGTCGGCCTCGCCGTTCTCGGATCGTTCGCTCGGCCGATTCCCGAACCCCCACCGCCCGGAGAGCTGCGCCGGGTCAAGCTCACCTATCGCTGCTCGAGCTGTGGGACCGAGCTGCGCATGACGCTGGCCAACGATCAGGTACCTCAGTCGCCGCGGCATTGCGCCGACGACATGGAACTCACGACGGCGGTCGAAGACATCCTCTGATCGAGGTACCGGGTTTCAGCGGTACCGGGTTTCAGCGGTACCGGGTTTCAGCGGTACTGGGTAGCGGTGATGATGCCGGCGAGCACCGAACCAAGACCGCCGAGCAGGTACCAGTTCGACGCCGAGCCCGGGAGGACTTCGAGGTAGTTGAGCACGATCACCAGCACTCCAACGGCCAGGAACGCCAGCATCAGTGCAGGAACCCAGCTTGGCGACGGCGAGGGATACTGCTTCTCCTGGGCGACACGTGCCGCGGCCGGACCGTCGGGCCCAGCCGGAGGCGTGGACATGGTGCCCTTGGGCGTGACGCGGCTCTTGCTCTTGTCGTGACGTGCCATAGCCCGGCCAGCGTAATACCCCACGGCGGCCCTGGTGCATCCCACTAGGCTTTCATCGTGGCCGATCCCGCCCCCCGCATCCTCGTCATCGACAATTTCGACTCGTTCGTCTACATCCTGGTTCAGTACCTGGGCGAGCTGGGGGCCGATCCGATCGTCGTTCGCAACAATGCCAGGACCACCGACGAGCTCATCGCTCTCGAACCTGACGGCGTCCTCATCAGCCCCGGCCCGGGAACGCCCGACGATGCCGGTTGCTCGCTCGAGGCCATCGGCCGCTTTGCCGGCGTGTGTCCCATCCTCGGCGTGTGCCTGGGGCATCAGGCCATCGGACAGTTCTATGGTGGCGATGTCGTCCGCGCCCCCGAACTGATGCATGGCAAGACGTCCATCATCCGACACCACGACACCGGCGTGTTCGCCGGACTTCCCAATCCACTCGAGGCGACTCGCTACCACTCGCTCATCGTGCAACGCGACACGATCGGAAGCGTGCTGGAAATCACCGCCGAGACCGATGACGGTCTCGTCATGGGTCTGCGTCATCGTGTGCTGGACGTCGAGGGCGTGCAGTTCCACCCCGAGTCGGTGCTGACCATGGCCGGTCGCGAGCTGATCACCAATTTCCTCAACCGCTGCCGCTGAAGCGGCGGAGGCCGGCTCGGTGCGACCGAGCCGGATGTTGTCGGTCAGCCGCTGGTCGTGGCAGTGGTCGAGCTCTGGACCACGGTCGTGGATGTCGAGGTGGTCGTGACGACCTCGACCTTTCGGCCGACGCGAATGACCACTTCGGCGTCCTTCTCGAGCTTGGTGTTCGCCGCAGGGTCCTGCGAGGTGACCTTGCCATCGTCGGGTGAGCCGGCGGGGACATCGACGAACTCGACCAGCGGGGTGAAGCCCCGATTGATGATTGCCTGCTCGGCGGCCGCCTGGGTGAGTCCAACGACCGGCGGCACAAGCGCCGTCTCGGGCCCATCCGACACGAACAGGGTGATCTTGCGATCGATCGAAACCGGCGTGCCCCCAACGGGATCGGTGCGAATGACCAAGCCCTTGGCCACCGTCGCCGACGGCTCGGGTACCACCAGCGGGTTGGGCAGGCCTCGTTGACCGAGCAGGTTGCTGGCTTCTTGAACCGTGAGACCGGCGAGTTGTGGCACTTCGATCTCGGCCGGACCGGTCGAGACGGTCAACGTGACGAGCGCCTCCGGATTCACTTCGCCGGGAAGCGGGTTCATCGAGATCACCGTCCCCTCGGGAACGACATCGCTGGCTTCTCGTTTGTAGTCCACTCGTAGGCCCAACGAGTTCAAGACGGCGGTGGCATCCTGCTCGGTGCGACCAACGACATCGACCAGCGTCACCGTTTCGGCTGCTTGGCTGACCTTGATGGTCACCGTCGAGTCCTTCTCCGCCTCCTCACCACCGTTGGGCGTCTGCTCGAACACCTGGTCGACGGGGATCTCGGGCTTCAACTCGAACACGGCGTTGGGCACAAAGCCGGCTTCACGCAGGATTCGCTCTGCTGAATCCTTGGTCTCACCCACCACCGCCGGCACCGGGAGCATGATGCCCTGGGCCGCGTCGGTGTTCTCGCGATTCACCTGATTGAAGATGTAGAACAACAGCCCACCGAGCACCACGATGAGCACGGCCAAGGCGGCAAGGAACATACCGCTACGGCGTGGAGCCTCGTAGTACTCCTCCTCGACTGGGCCGGTTTCCGAGGCGGCCGCAGCCGATGCCGACATCGCTCGCGTCGGATCGATGACGGCATGGGTGGTGGTCACCGCCGGGGACACCGCGGCAGCAACAGCCACCGGCGCACCCCCACCGCCGACTCCCAACAACGGCTGGCCTTCGCGGAACCGGCGCAGCTCGGAGCGCAGTTCCTCCGCCGAGGGATAGCGGTCATCAGGGTTCTTGGCCAGCAATCGGGCGATGATGGCCTCGAGTTGTTTCGGCAGTGCGGGATTGAGCGACGTGGGTCGCGGTGGCGCCTCTTGCACATGCTTGTAGGCAATGGCAACCGGCGAGTCCCCGATGAAGGGAGGGCGCCCGGTGACCATCTCGAAGAGCACCACCCCCAGGGAGTAGAGGTCGCTGCGCGGATCGACCGGCTTGCCTTGAGCTTGCTCCGGAGAGAAATAGGTGGCGGTGCCCATGACCGAACCGGTCTGCGTCAATTCGTCGCCTCCACCGAAGGCGCGTGCAATGCCGAAATCGGTGACCTTCACCTGGCCCGACGGGTTCACGAGGATGTTGCCACCCTTCACGTCGCGGTGGACGACGCCATTGC
>JAHECQ010000296.1 GCA_024641625.1 Acidimicrobiales bacterium
GGGTTTTCGTCTCGATGGCGTCGTCACGCCCTCGCCTCGGGTGTCGGCCCGGCGACGACCGTGGTCTCGAATCGGGATCGGACCTGGGCGGCGGCTGCATTGATCGAGCTCGGAGGCCGGCGCTGTGGCGGTGTCACCGCTGTCGGGGCGATGACCTTGTAAGGGGTTGAATAACAATTCACCCGCATGTATAGTTACCCGGTGAATCCTCCCGACCGAACTGCTTCCGCCAAGAGCTACTCCGTGGGAATTGTAGGCGCCTCGGGCTACACGGGCGCGGAACTCCTTCGTCTCTTGGCCGTGCATCCCAATCTCGGACTGAAGGTCGCCACTGGCGACAGCATGGCGGGCCAGTCGATCGCCGATCTGTACCCCAGCCTGGCTGCGGCCTACGGCGATCGCCGCTTCGACACCTACTCGCCCGAGGTCGTCGATGGTCTCGATCTGGTCTTTTGTGGGCTGCCCCACGGCGTCAGCATGGGCGTGGTTCCCGACATCCGCGGCCGCGCCGGGCACATCGTCGACCTCGGCTCCGATTTCCGCTTGCACGACAAGGGTCTGTACCCACAGTGGTACGGCGCCGAGCACACCTGCCCCGAGCTGCTCGATGAGTTCGTCTACGGCCTGCCCGAGCTCTTCAGACCCAAGCTGGAGGGAGCCGAGTTGATCGCTGCCACCGGCTGCAACGCGGCAACGGCCATCTTCGCCCTGGCGCCTCTCCTGGAAGCCGGATTGATCAGCGGTGACGGACTGATCGTCGACATCGTGACCGGAGTCAGCGGAGCGGGCCGGCCGCCGAAGGCCAACACCACCTTCTGCACCGTCGACGAGGATGTCACTGCGTACGGGCTCCTGACCCACCGCCACACACCCGAAATCGAACAGGCGCTCACCGAGCGCACGGGACTGCCGACGTCGGTCCTGTTCACCCCCCACCTGGCTCCGCTCAATCGCGGCATCATCGCCACGTGCTACGGCCGTCCCATTGCCGGGACGAATGCCACCACCGCCGATGCCATCGAGGCACTGCAATCTGTCTATCGGGGCGAAGCGTGCATGGTGGTCAGCGAGCGCAGTCCCTCGATCAAGGCCACGCTCGGCGCCAACACGGTGCACCTCACGGCACGGGTGGATCCTCGAACCGGCCTCGTCATGGCAATCGCCACCCTCGACAACCTGATGAAGGGTGCGTCGGGGATGGCCGTGCAGAATGCCAACCTCGCCTTGGGTCTCACCGAGACCACCGGCCTTCCACTCGTAGGGGTCTATCCATGAGTCTTCCGGTCTCACCGCTCGCTCCGGCGTCCTTCCCCGAGTTGCCGGCCGTCGACGGTGTGCGTCTGTCGACCCGGGCTGCCGGACTGCGCTACCAGGGTCGCGACGATCTCCTGCTGGCGTTGCTGGCCCCGGGGACCGTGGTCGCCGGCGCCTTCACCAAGTCGCTGTGTCCCTCGGCGCCAGTCGACTGGTGCCGGTCGATGCTCCCCAATGGCAGCGCCCGCGCCCTGGTGGTCAACAGTGGCAACGCCAATGCCTTCACCGGCAAGCAGGGTGACGACGCGGTCCGCACGGTCGCCGCGGTCGTGGCCTCTTCGTTGGACATCGAGTCGAGCGAGGTCTTCATGGCCTCGACGGGTGTGATCGGTGAACAGTTGCCCCTCGAGTTGCTGACCACCGAAGTGGTCCGACTCCCGGACGCTCTCGCCGATTCCGACTCCGAACACTGGGCGAAAGCCGCCGGAGCGATCCGCACCACTGACACCTTCGCCAAGGGTGCGTCATCGGTGGCCGATCTCGGATCAGGCCGGACTGCCACCGTCGTCGGCATCGCCAAGGGCAGTGGCATGATCGCCCCCGACATGGCAACCATGTTGGGCTTCGTCTTCACCGACGCAGCCATCTCGGCCGACGTGGCCCAGTGGATGCTGTCGCAGTCGGTCGCGGCCTCCTACAACCGCATCACCGTCGATTCCGATACTTCGACCAGTGACACGGTGCTGTGGTTCGCAACGGGCGCCCTCGGCAATGAGCCGATCGTCGATCGCGCCGATCCCCGTCTGCCTGCGTTGCGCGCTGCCCTCGACGAGGTCAACCTCGATCTTGCCCATCAGATCGTCCGCGACGGCGAGGGCGCAACCAAGTTCGTGACGGTCACCGTCACCGGGGCCGAGAACGATGCGGCGGCCTCGACGATCGCCCTGGCGATTGCCAACTCACCATTGGTGAAGACGGCGTTGGCGGCCGAGGACGCCAACTGGGGACGTATCGTGATGGCCGTCGGCAAATCGGGCCAGCGGGCCGATCGTGACGCCCTCAGCATTTGGATCGGTGACGAGCAGTGCGCCGAAGGTGGCACGGTGAAGCCGGGCTACCGTGAAGCAGTGGCGACCGAGCACCTCGAGCAACCCGGGGTCCAGATCCGCGTCGACGTCGGGGTCGGCGGGGGACAGGCAACCGTGTGGACGTGCGATCTCACCCACGGCTACATCGACATCAACGCCGGCTACCGCTCATGACCGATGGACTGCCGACACCGACCGATCGCGGGTACTCACCCGAGCAACGAACCCGAGCGCTCGTCGAGGCGCTGCCCTACATCCAGCGCTTCCGTGGCGCAATCGTCGTGGTCAAGTTCGGCGGCAACGCCATGGTCGACGAGGATCTCGCCCGAACCTTCGCCGAGGACATCGTCCTGCTGCGGTCCGTCGGCCTGAAACCGGTGGTTGTCCACGGCGGTGGTCCACAGATCGGCGAACTGCTGGCCAAGTTGGGCAAGCAGAGCGAGTTTCGCAACGGCCTGCGGGTCACCGACGCAGAGACGCTCGACGTGGCCCGCATGGTGCTCGTCGGCAAGGTCGGTCGCGAGATCGTCAATCAGATCAACATCCATGGGGCATATGCCGTTGGCATGTCCGGTGAGGACGGCAGCCTGTTGCGGGTCGTTCCCCAAGACCCTGAGCTCGGGTTCGTCGGCGAGATCGTGGGCGTCAACACCGGCATCCTCGAGCGCTTGTTGTCCGAGGACCTGATCCCGGTCATCTCCTCGATCGGCTCGGACACCACCGGCCAGGCCTACAACATCAATGCCGACACAGCAGCCGGTGCCATTGCCGGCGCGCTCGAGGCCGAGAAGGTGGTGTACCTGACCGATGTACCCGGCTTGCTCACCGACGTCGACGATCCCTCGTCGCTGGTTGCCCAGGCCACCATTTCGCAGCTCCAGGCCTTCATCGCCGACGGCACGATCTCCGGCGGCATGGTCCCCAAGGTCGGTTCGTGCATCGAGGCCGTCGAGGCAGGGGCCCGAGCGGCCCACATGCTCGATGGTCGCATCCCCCATGTGCTGCTCCTCGAGCTCTTCACCGACGCCGGTATCGGAACCAAGATCACCGCCGGCACCGTCCCAACCTGAGTCCGTCCCAACCTGAGTCCGTCCCACCCGAACCCGTCCAGTCTGTGGGAACTGCATGTCCGCTGAGAGAACCCCTGTCCAGGAAAAGCATCGCCAGAGCGCCGGCGCGCCGGCGGAGATGGATCACTGCCCCCTGATGCCCACCTACGGGCCCCCGCCCGTGATGTTCACCCGGGGCGAAGGCGCCTACCTCTTCGATCGCCAGGACAAGCGCTACCTCGACTTCCTGTCGGGTCTCGCCGTGACGAGCCTGGGCCATGCCCATCCGGCGGTGGCCGAGGCCATCGCCGAGCAGGCCACGCGCCTGCTCCACGTTTCGAATCTGTACGCCACCGAGCACAACTGGGTGGTGGCCGGGGAAATCGACAAGCTGATCGGCGATGGCACGCCGGTCGGCGGCCAGGTGTTCTTCTGCAATTCGGGAGCCGAATCGAACGAGGCCGCCATCAAGCTGGCGCGGAGATTCGGCGGCCACGGTCGCCATGTGGTCGTGGCTGCTTTCGACAGCTTTCACGGTCGGACACTGGCGACGCTGGCGGCCACGGGCCAGCCGGCGAAATGGGAGACCTTCCAGCCGCTCCCCGAAGGATTCCGCCACGCCATCTGGAACGATCTTGCCGACCTCGAGCGTCAGCTCGACGACACGACCGCGGCCGTCCTGCTCGAACCGGTGCAGGGCGAAGGCGGCGTCAATCCGGCCACCATCGAGTATTTCCAGGGTGTCCGCCGCCTGTGCGATGAACGTGGCATGCTCATGATGGTCGATGAGGTCCAGACCGGGTTCGCCCGAACGGGGCGGTGGTTCGGCTTCCAGCACTTCGACCTCCTGCCCGACGTGGTCACCATGGCCAAGGCGCTGGGTAATGGCATGCCCATCGGTGCCTGTTGGGCCAAGCGAGAGGTAGCGGCGGCATTCCAACCCGGTGATCACGCAACGACCTACGGCGGGCAGCCGATGGCCACCTCGGCGGCCCGGGCCGTTCTCGAGACGATGCAGGCCATCGATGCGCCCTTCCTGGCCCGCTCGGCCGGAGCCGAGATCATGCGCTCGGTGGCCACCCTGCCACAGGTGAACGACGTGCGGGGGCTCGGTTTGTTGCTCGCCGTCGAGCTCGACGGCATCGATGCCCGCGTTGCCGCCGCCAAGTGCCTCGACGCCGGTCTCGTGGTGAACGGGGTGACGGCCACCGCCCTTCGCCTCGCGCCTCCACTGATCATCACCCCCGAGCACGTGGCCGAGGCCGTCGCCATCCTCGGTGGCGTCCTCGACGAGCTCTCCGCCTGAGCAATCGTGCGTCACCTACTGGAGATCGACGATCTCACCCCCGCCGAACTGCTCGAGATCATCGAGTTGGCCGAACGCCGGCCACAGGACCTCGGGTCTCCCTACTCCGGTGCGGGTGTCGCCTGCCTGTTCGAGAAACCCTCGGCCCGTACGAGGAACTCGACCGAGATGGCCGTCGTCCAGCTGGGCGGCCATCCGGTCTACATCGTCGACGCCGAGGTCGGGATCGACAAGCGCGAGAGTGCCGAGGACGTGGCTCGCACCCTGGCCTGCTACCACCGTGCCCTCTGCGCTCGGGTGTACGATCACGGGGTACTCGAACGAATGGCGGCGCTCGATGTCGTGCCTTTGGTGAACCTGTTGTCCGATCAGGGCCATCCACTGCAGGCGATCGCCGACGTGCTCACGATCCGTGCCGAACTCGGCACGGTGG
>JAHECQ010000297.1 GCA_024641625.1 Acidimicrobiales bacterium
CTCCTCCTGGACCAGAATCGAACGGACGCGGGCCCGGTCGGCCAGCTGGAGGGCCAGCGACGGCTTGTCGAGCGAAAGCGACAGTTCGGCGGCGTGAAGCGTGACTCGCTCGATCCGCCGCCGGTATCGCTCCCGGACCGACTCGGCCCACACCTGATAGGGCTCGTCCTCCAGGACGGATCCCCGGACCAGGTCGAGCGCGGCCAGCAGATTGGCCAGGGCCTCCTCGGGGGCCATGCCGGCCACCTCGGCCAGGCTGTCGAAGCGGAGGAGGTCGATCTCGGCCGCGTCGAGGTCCAGGCGGTACTGACCGCCCACCGTGATGATCGGCTGAATCATCATGCTCGCCTCGAGCGTCCGACGCAGGATCGACACGGTGTGATCGACGGTGGCCACCGGATTGCGGGGCAGACGATCCCCCCACAGCTGATCGATGACCCGTTCCTTGGCGACGGGCCGACCACCGGCGATGGCCAGGAGCTCGCAGACCTGTTTGGCCTTGCGGCTGGGGAACACCGAAGCATCGAATCGTCCGGCCGAACTCTTCATTTGGAGCGGCCCCAGCAGGCAGAACGCCAAACGCACACCGGCCGCCTTTCCTGTCACGCAATCGGCACGAGCACCAGAGTGCGATGGTCCGCCCAGAACGCCAATAGGCAGGCGCCCTCACCTGGCTGGGTCGATGGGCCCACTCCGATCGAGCAGGCCGGGAACGTCAGCCCATGGATTCCTGCAGGTGGGCGCCCTGACCTCGATGACCCGGCAAAGCGCAAGTCCGTCGCTGTCGATTCACGAGGCGCCGGCTCGATCGGTCCGCTCCCGGGCGGCATCGTTCCACCGATCTCTGCTACAACCTCTCGGATGCTGCTGGACGTTGATCGTTTGTTCGGGTCGTTGAATGGGCGCCTGTTCGACTTGTCGCATGACCTCACGCCGTCGATGCCCGTGTACGGGCCGCACCCGCCCTACAGCATCACCCTCCACCGCCGACACGGTGACTCACATCCCACCCCGCGCGCCGGCGGTTCGAGTTTTGCCAACGAACAACTGGTCACCTCGACCCACGTGGCCACGCACATCGATGCGCTTGGTCACTTCAGTCGCGATGGTCGGTTGCACGGAGGCTGCCCGGCCGACCAGATGGAGACGCCGAACGGCCTGACGTCTCTCGATGCCGCGGAGATTCCTCCCTTGGTGGCCCATGCCGTCCTGCTCGACGTGGCCGGTCATCGTGGCGTCGACAACCTCGAAGCCGCCGACCCCGTCACCGGCGACGAACTCGAGACGGTCGCCTCGGGGCTGGATCTGTTGCCGGGCGACGTCGTGCTCATCAGAACCGGTTGGGCGAAGTTCTGGGACGACCCGGCGCGTTTCAACAACGCGGGTCGCGGATGGCCGGGACCCGAGGAATCCGCAGCTCGCTGGCTGATCGATCGTCGGGTGAGCGCTGCAGGGACCGATACTCCTGCCTTCGAGTGCATTCCCAGTCCCGGGGATTCCGTCCATGCACTGTTGCTGGTCGACAACGCCATCTACATCATGGAGAACCTCAACCTCGAGGCGCTCGCCGCCAGTGGCGCAAGGTCGTTCACCTTCATCGCCCTCCCCCTCCCCATCGTCGGGGCCACGGGAAGTCCGCTTCGACCCATCGCCATCGTCTGAGACCCGATCGGTTCCGCAGGGCCCAACTGTGTGCAGTTGTCGCCGACGGGAGGGGCCAGGCGCACACGAATCGACAGGTTGGCTGTGGCCGGTACGGTGGCCCTCATGACTGTTCACCCAGACATTCAGAAGGTGCTCGATGCTCGAGGGGTGCGTCGACTCTCGATGATGACGGTCGAGGAAGCGCGAGCAAGTCACTTCGAGGGGGCCACGGCCGGACCGCCGGGCCCCGACATGGACGACGTCTCGGATCTGAGCATCGCCGATGTACGAGTACGCCGGTATCGGCCGGTCGAAGCCACGGGCGCAGCCATCGTCTATTTCCATGGCGGGGGCTGGGTGTTGGGCAGCATAGAAACCCACGACCGGCAGTGCAGGCAACTGGCCCACGGATCGGGGGCAACCGTGTTCAACGTCGACTACCGGCGCGCCCCCGAGCATCCGTTTCCCGCGGCCTACGACGACGCGTTGGTGGTCACCCGACACGTCCTCGAAGCAGGAGCAAGCCTGGGTGTCGACCCGAACAGGGTCGGGCTTGCCGGCGACTCGGCCGGAGGCAACCTGGCCGCCGCAGTCGCGATCGGCTCCCGCAACAGCGTCGGCCCGGACATTCGTGCTCAGCTCCTGATCTACCCCGCGGTCGACGCCGAGATGACCTCAGCGTCACATCACGAAAACGCTGATGGCCCCTTCCTTTCCACGGCGGAGATGGCATGGTTCTACGGCCACTATCGGATGGACCACGACGCCAAGGACTGGCGACTGTCACCGATCCATGCCGAGGACCTTTCCGGTCTGCCACCGGCGCTGGTCGTCACGGCTGAACTCGATCCGCTCAGAGACGAAGGCGAGGCCTACGCCAACCGGTTGGCCAACGCCGGGGTTCGGGCCACTGCGGTTCGTTACGCCGGTGTCAGCCATGGGTTCTTCGGGTGGGCTCATCGGGCCGAACCCAGCCGCCGGCTGATGGAGCAAGCCACCCACTGGCTTCGGACGGAGCTCTAGCTCGATCGCTCGATTCGTCGGCTTCGACCGGTCAGCGTCGGCGCCCCAGTCAACCCGAGGCTGGTCCACGCCAAGCGCGCGTGGGCGCCCTTCACCCGGTTGACTGCCTGTGTCACCTCGACATCAGCCGCCAGCGAGGCCAACGCGTAAGCATCGTCCCCGCCGATCGAGAACCTCCCGGTGAGTTGGCGAACCAGGGCTTCGACCGCTTGACGAACGGCAAGGTCGAGGTCCTCATCGAGTCCCAACGCCACGAGGTGAGTTGCGGTTTCCGCCCACGGCAACCTCGGCACATCGGGAACGTCGGCCGCCGCGTGAACGACGAACCGAAGATGCACGCGATCCATCGACGTTTCAATGGCGGTCTGGTTGACCTCGCCGTCGCCTTGGGCTGCGTGACCGTCGCCGGCGTAGAACCCGGCACCGAGACGGAAGACCGGCAGGAACAGCGATGATCCGACCACGAGATCGCGCAAGTCGAGGTTGCCACCGAACGGTCCCGGCGGGACCGACGAATGCGGCCCATCATCAGGGGGAGCGACGCCCATGATGCCGAGAAACGGAGCGAGCGGCAGCGGTATACCCGGAAGTAGCTCGGTGGTCAGTGTCTCTCGATCAAGCCGCAGATGACGGAGCGATCCTGCGGGAAACTGATCCGCCAATACGCCCCGGCCCAGCGGACTCGGCAGTGCGAGGTTGAACCCCCACTCGCCAGGGACGAGATCGAGCACCTCCACCTGAAGCACGTCGCCCGGCGCGGCACCGGTCACCTCGATCGGGCCGGTGATCGAATGCGGCCCCATTGGCGCCTCGGCGCGCAGGGCCAGCAGTCCCTCCATGTCCATACCGGGTCGAACCCGCCCACCCCAGTGGCTCCAGGTCTGCATCACGATCTCGTCGCCATCGGCGAGTGTGAGCACCGGAGGGTTGGCCGCATCGATGACGCCCACCCGCACGGTCGAATGATCGGCCGAAAGTCGATGGACCGTCACCTACGTCGTCGTCCGGTCATCGGGGCGCTCCTCGCCGGTCAACGACGCGATCAATCGATTGACTGCCCTGGTTGCCTCGGGGCCGGCGGCGTTTCCATACATCAGACGAGCGAACTGACCACCGAGATACGGGTGAAGACCCATGTCATACAGCGAGCGGAAATCGCCGGCATCGATGGCGGCCCGCTCATCGGGTCCGAGGGGATAACGATCGAGCACGGCTGTCCGGTCGGCCTCGAACTCGGCCCGCAACCCAGCGTCCCACTTCAGGTCCTGGATCAGGTCATGGCACACAAGGTTGGGGTTGAACGATTCCAGCCCCATCAGGCTCCCATTTCCCAGCGGACGGCTCCGACTCCGCATTTGAAGTTGTCATACGCGGTGTAACCCAACCGGCTGCAGGGTCGGGCGCCGATTGCCCCGAGGACTACGAACCAGGCGAAGAGCTCTGCCGTGCCACCCTCACCCGATTGCTCCATTCGATCGGGGGTGACCTCGTTCAACAGCTTCTCGTGGTCACCCTGTTCGAGCAGCCCGAGGAACCAGTCGTCGAACTCCCGGTCGATGAAGAAGTATCGCTTACCGCCCGGTTCGTGCGACAGGCCACCCGAGCCGAACAGCCCCACCCGCATGCCATCGGGCAAGTCATGGCGGATGATGTCCCCGAGTGCCTGGCCGACGGCATAACAGTCACGCTGATCGGGAATCGGCGGCACCGTGCAGTTCTGCAGGATCGGGACCACCGGGACCCCATGGGAGTCGAGGTTGCACAGCACCGTCGGTATCGACAGGTTGTCGTCGAAGCGAAGGTTCTGCCTGCGGCCGAAGAACTTGATCCCTCGCCTCGCCATCCCGGAGATCAAGGCCTCGGCGACCTCGGGCCTGCCCTGCAACCGGTAGTCACGGCAGTTCAGCCACGGCTTGAACCATTCGAACGGTCCGGTGTGTTCAGCAGCCATCCCCACCAGGAAGTCCGGATACTCCAGCACCTTGGAGTTGGCCAGATGGTCGTTGCCGATCAGGATCAACACGTCGAGATGGGCAGCCGAGATCTCGGCCTCCATCGTGCCGTACATCTTGTCGACATCGGCCTTGGTGGCCTCGGGTGCACCCGCATACAACCCGGCCAGGCCGGGAGCATGACTGGCAGCAACGGACAGGACGATGTCTGCCATGGGTTCAACTCCTGCTTTCGATCGTACCGGTGCATGAGGTTGCCACGGGCCGACCGTAGCTCGCTCGTGCCGGTGCCCGAAACCGGAACGCCGCCCATGGTCGTCAATGACGTGCTGTCCCATACCCTTCGTCTCGAGCTCGCAACACCGCATCGACCCGGTCCACGGCGCCGAGCTTGGCCAGGATGTTGGAGATGTGATTGCGAACGGTCTTGCTCGTGAGGCCAAGCTGACGGGCGATGGCTCCTGTCGGTAGACCGGATGCGAGCAGCTCGAGGAT
>JAHECQ010000298.1 GCA_024641625.1 Acidimicrobiales bacterium
TGGCACCACACAACTGCTATCGGTGCGCCGGCGACGACGACTGGGTGTCCGTGGCCTGCGCCTCGGATGCCGAGTGGCGGGCGCTCGCTGCAGAGATCGACCCGGCGCTCGTGCACGACCTTCGGTTTCTGCGGGCAAGCGATCGCAAGGCCAACGAGGATGTGCTGGACGAGCTGGTGAGCCGCTGGACGTCCCATCGCGATCGTTGGGAGGTGACCCACCGATTGCAGACGGTCGGCGTGGCTGCCTTCCCGTCGATGAGTCCGCTCGACCTCCTGGCCGACGAGCATCTCGAAGCTCGTCGCTTCTTCGCCCGTCTCGATCATCCCGAGGTTGGACGTCGCGCCCACGCCGGAGTTCCCTGGCTGTCGGCGACCGCGCCGAACGGCGTGGTGGCACCTGCTCCCTTGTTGGGTCAGCACACTGCCGAGGTGTTGGCCCGCCTCACCTGATCGTCTCCGTCACTCGAGAGCGCCCGAGACCGCAATCTCAGCGATCTCCTCGGTGTCGAAGCCGAGCAAATCCGAGAGCACCTCGAACGTGTGCTCGCCGAGCAACGGAGCGGCGAATCGCGGCCCGTTGCCGCGGCCGTCCAGCCCGTCCTGCTGCTTCAGGCTCTCGTATCCCGAGATCCGGTACTGATGCCCGGCATAGGGGATCGACCCGACTTCACTGTGGGTGAGCATCCGGTAGAAGTCGCGATGCCGGTACTGGGGGTCGACGGCCAGATCGCTGCTTCGTTGGACCTTGGCCGCCGCGATCCCGAGTTGGCACAAGCGAGCCTCGACTTCCTCCTCGCGTCGGTGTGCCGTCCAGGCCGAGATCGCCTCGTCCAACTCGTCGTGGCGAGCCCAGCGGCCTTCGAGGGTGCTGAGCGAAGGGTCGGTTGACAGGTCGGTGCGACCGATCTCGGTGGTCAGCCGTACGAACTCGTCGTGGTCGGCAACGGTGATGGCAGCCCAACAGTCTCCCTCTCGGTCACCATCGCGGCGACAGGGGTAGACCCCCTGAGGTGCGAAGCGGGCATCGCGACTGCCCATGCGGGTGGCGACCTCTCCGTGGTCGGCGAAGGCGAGCAGCTCAGGGGCCAGGAACTGCAGGGCGATCTCCAGCTGGGCCGCCTCGATGTGGCACCCCGCCCCGGTGCGGTCCCGACGCTCGATCGCGGCCAGGAGCGCCGGGGTGATGAAGCGGGGCCCGATCGTGTCGGTGTACGCAAGCCACGGCCCTTCCGGTGGCCCATCCGGATAGCCGACGAGATTGAAGAAGCCGGCGAGTGCCGCGGCGTGATAGCCGTACCCGGCCATGCGTGAGTACGGACCCCCCGAGCCGAGCAGCGAGGTGGTGACGGTGATGACCGAGGGGTTGACCTCACGGATCTGCTCGGGACCGAGACCCAGTCCGGCCATGACCCCCGGGGTGAAGCTGTCGATGACCACGTCGGCCCACTCGACCAGCCGGCGGGCAACGCGTCGGCCCTGATCATTCTTCAGGTCGACCGAGAGGCCGAGCTTGGATGTGTTGAACGGGCCGAAGAAGTTCGAACGATTGAGGCCGAACTCGCCGTCCTTGAACGGAGGCTGAACCCGCAGCCCGTCGATTCGATTGGCCGATTCGACGCGCACGACCGTGGCTCCGTGGTCGGCCAGGCACTTGGACGTGATGGGGCCGACGCCGATCCAGCTGAAGTCCGCCACTCGAAGGCCGTCGAATGGCAGGCGGGACGCGACAACGGTCGGGGCGGAGGGGCTCGAGGGCTGGAGCTTCTGTTCCTCCAGCCGGCCCAGCACCTCGGCGGTGTGTTGGCCGACGCCGGGGACCGTCCCGAGGGGGCGGCCCCGACTGCCGTCGGCGGTCAGGAACATGCCGGGTCCGGCTCCGCTCGGTCGATCGGCCCAGTAGCCACGTGCCTGCAGATGCTCGAAGTCGGCCAGATCGGCGGTGGTGTTGATCGGGGCAATGGTGACGCCGAGCTCGTGCCCCTTCTCCAGCAGCAGGTCCTTGGTGTACTGCCGACAGAACCGGTCGATGGCATCCTCGACGGCGGCCATGTCGAAGGAGGTTGGCCGGCCATCGATGATGCGCTGGTCCCAGCTGTCCCAATCCTCGTGATTCCACGATTCGTCGACGATGCCATCGGCGAGCATGGCCGGGAGCAGACCGACGATGTTGGGGCCGCGGGGAACCAGCACCACGTAGCCGTCAGCGGCGGGGTGTCGAAGGTTCACCGTCATGGCCAGTTCGAGCATTGCCCCGGTCCGTTCGAAGTCTCGCCCCTGAATCTGGGCGGCCTCCATGGCGTTGAGCATCGTCCAGGTCATCGCGCTCTGGGCCGAGACGTCGACGATTCGGGGAACCCCGGTGGCGACCGAGACCGCGCGGCCGATCAGTGCGGCAACCGCCGCCTCGGCCGACGCGTGCCGCCAGACCTGCGGGACGCTGACCGGGACGGGGGCCGCGTCGGGGCTTCCCTGGATTCGTACCGGTCCGCCGAGGGCTGCGATGGTCAACTCGCTGGACGGCTGGTTGGCTCTCGGACCGTCGGCGCCGAAGGGGGTGATCTGCACGTAGACCACGGGACGATCGAGCGCTTCGATCGAGGAAGCATCGAGCCCGTAGGAGGCCAAGCGACCGACCGGTCCCGTGTCGAACACGATCGCGCTGGTGGCGATCAGGTCCCGGAGGATCCGGCCGGCGTCGGGATCGGCCGGGTCGAGTACGATCGAACGTTTGTCGTGGTTGTACGCCTCGAACTGGAGGCTGTCCCCGGCACGGTTCAACCAGGGGCCCTCGAGACGGGAGGAGCATCCACCGGGCGGCTCGACCTTCACCACGTGGGCGCCGAGCCGGGCGAGCAACCACGATGCGAGCTCGCCCCGATGATCGCAGAGGTCGAGAACCGGCAGGCCACCGAGCAGGTCGAGCATTGCGAGACACTAGCGCCCGAGGCAGCCGGTCTGTCCGTTCAGGTGCCCAGGCTGGGGTGTCGAGGCTCGACGTCGGAGAGATTACAGTTCGCCAGATGCGTCAGAAGATCATCATCGACACCGATCCCGGCCAGGACGACGCCGTCGCAATCCTGCTGGCCCTGGCCTCACCCGACGATCTCGACGTGCTCGGCATCACGTCGGTGGCCGGCAACGTGCCGATCTCCTCTACGACTCGCAACTGTCTGATGTTGGTCGAGCTGGCGCGGCGCACCGAGATCCCGGTCTTCCGAGGGTCGGCCGGTCCATTGGCCCGAGACTTGGTGACGGCCGAACACGTGCACGGGCCGACGGGCATCGACGGCATCGACCGACCGGCACCAACCACCCAGGTGGCCGAGGCCTCGGCAGTCGACTTCATCATCGAGACCCTCATGACCATCGACGAGGTCGTCGTGTGCACCTTGGGTCCGCTCACCAACATCGCTCATGCCCTGACCGAGGAGCCACGCATTGCCGCCCGCATCAAGCAGCTGATTCTCATGGGTGGCGGCCACTTCGAAGGGGGCAACACCACCCCGGTCGCCGAGTTCAACATCTACGTCGACCCGCAGGCCGCAGCCCAGGTCTTCGCCAGTGGCATCCCGCTGGTGATGATGCCGCTCGACGTGACCCACCGGGCAATTGCGACCCCCTCCCGGATCGATGCGTTCCGTCATCTCGGCACCCCGCCAGGTGATGCGGTCGCCGGCATGCTCGACTTCTACCACCGACATGACATCGAACGGTATGGGATGCCCGGTGGTCCTCTCCATGACCCGACCGTCATTGCCTACCTGCTCGACCCCGGCCTCTTCACCGGTCGGTACGTGAATGTCGAGATCGAGACCCAATCGGCGTTGACGATGGGGACGACCGTGGTCGACTGGTGGGGCGTCACGAAGCGTCCGGCGAACTGTCTGGTGATGCGGGGTCTCGATGCGGACGGCTTCTACCATCTGCTCGTCGAGCGCATCGGTCGGCTTCGCTGAACCGGGTTCGATCGATCAGGTGGCCGGCGGTCCCCAACACGAGGAGGCCGAGAGATCATCGAGAGGCGCAAGCCACTGGCGCTCGACCCAGAAGCCCCCGAAGGGCAGGGAGCCGATGATCATGGCCGCAACCGCTTTCCACACCGGCCATCCCAGAGAGCGGTGATCACGGAGCAGCAGACCGGCGTAGACGAGGAACAGCACCCCGTGAATCGGGCCGACCACCGTGACGCCCAACTCGGTGCCACCGGTTCGTTTGACGAGGGTCGCGGCCACCAGGATCAGGTAGCTGATCGCCTCGATGATGGAGACTCGCCGCAACGTTCGGACCACAGCATTGGTCTATCGGTCCGAGGAGCTGATTGCGAGCACTGCGTGCTTCGTGGACGACTGAGTCGGTCGTCGAGCCTGAGTCGATCGTCGGGCCCGAGTACAGCTGGCGGCCGGTCGACTGTGAGCGCGACAGTGGTCGGGTGCCCGCAACTTCCGACGCTTCGCCAATCGAGATGCCAGCCGGCAAGACGATCACCGCCTACCTGGACCGTTGGTCGGCGCGGGCCGGTGAGACGCTGGCCCTCCATGCGAGCAGCCACGTCCCTGGTCCGGCCGCCGTCGAGCTCAGCCGTCTCGTGTGCGGCGATCCGACTCGATACGGGCCGGGGTTTCTCGAGGTGCCCATCGAGCGCACGGTCGAGAGCGGCCTGCCAACGTCGGTGGCCCTGACCGAGCAGGCGCTGCAGCCCGGCTCCTACGCCACCATCGATCTGTCCGACCTCGTGGCCTCGCGCTTGCTCGGAATCGAGCTGAGTGTGCTCCTGACCCGTCCAGCCGATGATCAGGTGCTCTTCGGCCTCGAAACCCGACGGCTCGACGGCGACAACAGCCCGCCGCTGCGGCTCGTCTGTTCGGGGGGCTTGCTCGAGTTGGAGTCGGATCGCGCCCGGACAGTGTTGCGATCCGAGCCGCTGGCCGCTGATCGCTGGTACCGGATCGTCCTCGTGTTCGATCTCGGTGTCGGGAAAACCGAGCTGCGGACGACGGTCGCCACCAAGGCATCCCGATCGCCCGGGCGTGATCTGCTGGAACCGCCGGTCACGGTGCGCTCGATTCAGCTCGACCACGGAGGGCCGATCGGGTTGG
>JAHECQ010000299.1 GCA_024641625.1 Acidimicrobiales bacterium
AGCCTCGTCTCGATACCCGCAGGTGCCGAGCGGATGCCGCTGCGGCGCTTCCTGCTGCTCACCACCAGCGGCTCGGCACTGTGGAACTTCGCGCTCATGGGCGCCGGCTGGTGGCTCGGCGACCGATTCGGGGCCACGGCGAAGGTCAGCTCCTGGATCAACCTGGCCATCCTCGCCGTCGTCGCCGTGCTGGGTACCCGATGGCTGGTGAACGGACTCCGGAATCGACGACGGGTCTAGAACGACACCACCGGCCGTCCGGGCTGGACAACCCTCAGGCCGGCGGGTCCTCGAGGAGCAGGCGACGCCAGGCGTCGGCGAGCCAGTTCCCGAAACGATCCGGCCCCCATGCTCGTTCGGAGGCGAGCAGGACGAAGAACTCGGGACTGTTCATCGCCCAGACGATGTCGGCGGCATCGTCCGGGGACAGGTCACCACGGAGTTGTCCGCTCGAGGCAAGATCCGCCACGAGGTGTCGCATGTTGGCGGCGCGCCGATCGCTGATCTCCTTCCAGACTGCGGCCGCATCGGGCTCGGTCGCCGAGGCGTCCCGAAGCGCGAGGAACAACGGCGCCAGACGCGTCTGGATCCGGGCCACGGCCTGGGCGTAGATCTCGAGTTTGATGCCGGCGTCGAGCTCGGCTCGCATCTCCCGGGCGTAGTCACGATCGGCGCCGGCAATCGGCCGGTCGGTGCCCGAGAGGGCTTGTTCGACGAGTTCTCGGAGCAGCACCGGCTTGCGGCCGACGAGCTCGTAGATCGTGGCGGTGTTGACATCGGCCTTCTCGGCAATGGCCGCGATGGTCGTGGCCCGGTAGCCACGCTCGACAACGAGCTCGCGAGCGCTGTCGATGATGCGTCGGCGGGTGGCCTCGGACTGGGCTCGGCGGACGGTGGAATCGTACGTCCGTTTGTTGACAGGGCTCATGATCGGTCCTACTTTAATCCGAAGTATGTTCGTTTCAAATTGAGGAGTCGGTCATGACCTACGCGTTCACCCAGGATGTGCCCATCGATGCAACGTTTCACGAACGCATCATGCACGGGCTGGGCGACGAACCACCCGCCGGCCTCATCATGCATCTCGCAACCGAGCTCCCCGACGGCGGGCTTCGCTACGTCGACGTCTGGGAGACCGAGGCCGACTGCGACCGATTCATCGAAGAACGACTGCATCCGGTCATGTCGCACCTGCTCGCCGACGTCTTCGGCGACAACCTTCCCCCCGAGCCAGAGCGTCAGCTGCTGAAGGTTGCCCACCTGTGGAATCCATGACCGGCGAACGATGCTCGTCGGAGGCCAGGTTTCGAACTGCCCGACCCGGCTGGGTGGGCACCCAGACCTCGACGAGCGGGAGGCCCACAACTCAGGGGTAGGGCAGCCAGCGTCCGGCGCCGAAGTCGTACAGCTTGCACTGTCGGACCGAACTCAGGTAGTCCCCCAGGCGAAGTCGACGCTCGTCGACATCGGGGAAGGCGGCAATGATGGCACGCGCCGCCTCCGGTAGGCGGTAGCAGGGAATCGACATGTCGGTGTGGTGGGGCACATGGATCATGATCCAGTGGAAGAACACATCCCACCCGGGAGGTCCCCACAGAATCGTGGTTCCCTCGACCTGACCCCGGTATCGATTCCATTCCCGGCGTGGCCACCATCGAAGGTCCGGCCCGATGTGATGCACGTACACCACCCATCCGATGATGTGGCAGAAGATCAGGAAGGGCACGACCACGAGCTTGACCCAGATCCAGAGCCCGGCAAGGCCGGAGATCCCCACGGCGATGCTGAGTACGCCGAGTGCGAACACTCCGACCAGCGCCTGGTCGCGGCGGATGGCCGACCGCCAGCGATCCGGCGGGGTGAAGGTGATCATCTTGTTCCACCAGACCTGCCGAAGGTAGTACGCGCCGGATCCGATCGGCCCCCATTCGAACCGGTGGCGGGCACGAGCCCAGCGCCGAAGCGCCCGGTACTCCGGCACCGTGAGTGGGTGCCAGACGAAGTCCATGCCCTGACGCAGGGTGTGACCGTGGTGAACCCGATTGTGCCCGAACACCCAGAGCTCGGTGGCATGCAGAGACGGCAACATCGTCAGCCGGCCGACCAGCGCATTGACTCGGGGGGAGTCGAACAAGGCCCCATGAGCTGCGTCGTGACCGAGCACGAACATCCCCGACACGGCGAGTCCGGCCAAGATCCACAGCGGCACCAGCAATATGAGTCGATCCGTCGATGCCAAGCCCCAGATGGCGACGGCGTACACCAGCAGGTCCCGTCCCAGCAGCCCCAGGCCTCGGATGCCCGAGCGCTCATGACAGTGATCCGGGATGACGTCGAGCACCGGCTTCAGCCCGGTCGGCCTGTCCGAGGTCGGCAATCGCTTCGTCGAGGGATCCGACGCCGGCGAAGGGGCCGAGGACTCGTCCGACGATGCCCTCGATGACGCGACAGACGAGACAGGGGAAGACGCTGGTGACACACATCAACGCTGCCCGATGTGCGTGGCGATGGTTAGGGCCGAAGGTCCCTGGGCGCTCGCCGGATTTGTACGTACATTTATCCCTGCAGGCCCGTGAGCCTGCTGTCTTCGAACCGAGAGCCACCCGACCAACGAGCGAGGCCACCAATGATCTTCATGCAGTATCAACTCCCCTGCCTGTCGCTGTCGTCCTACCTCATCGGCGACGAGACCAGCGGCCGAGCGGTCGTCGTCGATCCCCAACGCGACACCGCCCAGTACCTGGCCGACGCCGAGGCCAACGGCCTCACCATCACCCAGGTGTTCCTGACCCACTTCCACGCCGACTACGTGTCCGGCCACCTCGAACTGGCAGCCGCCACAGGAGCCGAGATCTGCATGGGAGAAGTGGCCGAGGCCGAGTTCCCGATCCGTTCCATGGCCGATGGCGAGCGGCTCGTCCTGGGCGATGTCGTCATCGAAACCTGGCTGACCCCGGGCCACACGCCCGAGTCGGCCACCTACCTCGTTCATGAGCATCAGGAGGATGTCACGCCCACCGCCATCCTCACCGGCGACACGCTGTTCGTGAACGACGTCGGACGACCCGATCTGCTCGGTGCCATCGGGTTCACCGCCGAGCAGTTGGGTGCTCAGCTCTATGACTCGGTCCATCGCCTGGCCGCCCTACCCGACCAGGTTCGCGTCTACCCCGGCCACGGAGCCGGCTCGGCCTGCGGCAAGCAACTGGGCAGCGACCCATTCACCACCATCGGCCAACAGAAACTCGACAACTACGCGCTCCAGCCGATGGCGCGCCGGCAGTTCGTCGATCTCGTCACCGAGGGACAGCCCGCTGCCCCCGACTACTTCCTCCACGATGCCCTCATGAATCGGAGGGATCACGCCGTCTTCGACATCGATCGGTCGCTCCCCCTCATCTCCTTGGCCGATGCCGCCCAACGACAGGCCCGAGGCGCCGTCGTGATCGACACCCGCGACCCGGCGGACTTTGCCGACGGCCACCTGCGCGGCGCGATCAACGTCCCGCTGGACGGACGGTTCGCCGAGCAGGCCGGCATGGTGGTGGAAGCGGGGGCCGAGGTCATCCTCGCCGGGCCATCCGAACGCCGAAACGAGGCCATGGTCCGCCTGGCCCGCATCGGGTTCGACCAGACCACCGCCGCCATCGAAGACCTCGAGCGCGATCTCGGTGCTGCGGCCCACCTCGCCACGGAGTCATCACGGCTTCCGGCCTCAGCGCTGGCCGAGCTGGATTCCGACGATCCGCAGCTGATCGACGTCCGGAACCCCGGCGAAACACTCTCCGGGACGATCCCCGGCGCCACCGAGATTCCGCTGGGGGCGTTGGCTCGGCGAGCGGCCGAACTCGACCCGCAGCGGCCGGTCGTGGTCTATTGCGCCAGCGGCATGCGCAGCTCGGTGGCCGCCAGCTGGCTTGCGGCCCACGGCTTCTCCGACGTGGCCGATGTGGTGGGCGGCTACGAGGCCTGGAGGTTGCTGCAGCCGGCATGATGCACGGTCGACCCGAGAGCACGGTCGACCCGAAAGGACGGTCAATCGTGTTGCAGGGGGACCGAAGGCTCGGGCACGGGCGTGTTCGAGTTCGCGTGACGAGCGCGTCCGACGCTGCGTCGGCGGTTCGTTTCGGCCGCGGCGCCTCGCCTACGCTGCGGGGGACAACCCGGCTCTCCTGAGGGGACCCATCGATGAGTGAACACGTTCGCTACATGGACCGCACCCGCGACTACTACGTGTCGCAGGGCTACGAGAAGGCCTACGAGTGGGCGCACCACACCGATGTGCCGTTCACTGCGCTGACCAAGCCGCTGTCGGAGTGTCGAGTGGCGATCGTCTCCACCTCGGACATCGCGATCAAGGGCCCCGATGGCCAGCGTGATCGATCGCACGAATTCGGTGTCGGCAACGTCTACTCGCTTCCCTCCGACACGCCGATCGAGTTCCTCTACAGTCGCCAGGAACACTACGATCAGCACGCGACGACGTTGGAGGACGTGAACTCCTACTACCCGGTCGCCCGACTGCGAGAGCTGGTCGACCAGGGCCGCATCGGTTCGTTGGCCCCGAGGTTTCATGGGGTCTACACCGGTTACTCGAAACGCAAGACCGCCGAGGCCGATGCGCCCGAGGTGCTGCGCCGCTGCCTCACCGACGACGTCGACGTCGCGTTGATGACGCCCGTTTGACCCGTCTGCCACCAGACCGTGAGTCTGGTCGCCCGACACCTCGAAGCCAACGGCATCCCCACCGTCACCTTCGGCACGGCCAAGGACATCGTCGAGCACTGTGGCGTCTCCCGGTTCGTCTTCACTGATTTCCCACTCGGCAACGCCTGCGGTCGAAGCTTCGATCCGGCCCAACAACACGAAGTGATCGAGCTCGGCCTGAAGCTGCTCGAGACGGCAGTGGCCCCTCGCACCACGGTGCAGACGCCGGGGGTCTGGAGCGACGACGATTCGTGGAAGCAACTCATCTTCACCGAGGAGCAACCGTTCCTCACCGGCGAGGCGCTGGAGAACTGGCTGGCAGCCAAGCAGCGGTACCGGGACAAGAAGGCAGCAGGTGAACTGTGAGCGACCGGGAATCAT
>JAHECQ010000300.1 GCA_024641625.1 Acidimicrobiales bacterium
AGCGTCGCGAACGGATCGGGGAGCGGGACGGCATCGACCCACAGTCCATAAGGGGCGACCAGGGCCAGCGACGACAGGTCGTTGCGGGCCAGGCATGCCATCTCGGCGGCGATCATGGCGCCGAAGGAGTGACCCACGATGCCCGGTTCGTCGAGTCCGAGAGCATCGACGATGTCCCAGCCCAACAAGGCGAACTCGAGCATGTCCTCGATCTCGGTTTCGTTCTCGATATCGCCGTATCCGGGCCAGATGGGCGCGTGGACCGTGAAGGACTGAGCCAGGGCGTCGAGTACCGGTTCCTCGGGGGCCAGACCGACGAGGCCGTGGAACCAGATGACATCAGGGCCCGTACCCATCTGGTGCACTGCGATGTCCAGGCCGCGACGCGTCGTGACGATCGAATCGGTACCGGTTGCAGCGGTGCTCATCAGTCGACCTCGGGCTTCAACGCGGTGCGTCGGGCATGGTCCAGCCCCAGCTCGGGTTGCACCCGGTCGGCCATTGGCTTGGGCCACCAGCGATCGTCACTGGCGTAGTCGGGCCAGAGGTTCTTCAGCTGCGGCATCACCTTCTCGGCGAAGAGCTGTGAGGAGTAGCGCGTCTTCTCGTCTGGCATGTTGCCCATGTGCAACAGCGTGAACACCGTACCGAGGCGAAGTTCCTTGATCATGTGTTCGGTCTGCTCGCGCACGGTGTCGGGGCCACCGGCGATGATGAACCCGCCCTCGACGAGGTCCTTCCAGGTGAGGTTGGTGAACATCTCCTGGTTCTCCTTGCGAACCTGGCTGAGCACTCCGGCCTTGATCGTCTTGATCGTCCGGTAGCCCGGTGCATCGGCGAAGCCCGGGTAGACGTGAAGGCAGCGGTTGAAGAAGTAGAGCATGTGTTCGGCATAGAGCTTCTCGGCCTCGGCGTCGTTGTCGGCCACGCAGAAGATCTGCGCGAACGCGGCACGACCCGGCGAGTCGTCCTTCTCGCGCTCGGCCACTCGCTCCCAGTAGCCGTCCATCAACAGCTTGCCGGCCTTGTGGCCGGCGAAGGACAGGTAGGAGTAGTTGTAGTCGTGGTCGAGACAGAAGTCCCAGGTCTCGAGGGAGCCTCCGCCTGGGATGTAGATGGGCGGATGTGGTTTCTGAATCGGCTTGGGCCAACAGTTCACGTACCGCAGTTGGTTGTACTTGCCGTCGAAGGCGAACGGTTCCTCTTCGGACCACGCCCGACGAATGAGTTCGTGAGCTTCGGCGTACTTGTCCCGAGTGAGCGCCGGAATCTGGCCGTAGCAGTAGTTGGTGTCCATCGAGGTGCCCACGGGGAAGCCGGCGACCAGCCGACCGCCGCTGATGACGTCGAGCATGGCGAACTCTTCGGCTACCCGGATGGGAGGGTTGTAGAGGGCAATCGAGTTGCCGATCACGCACAGGGCAGCTCGGCTGGTGCGCCGGGCCAATCCGGCGGCGATGATGTTGGGGGACGGCATGATGCCGTAGCCGTTCTGGTGATGTTCGTTCACCCCGATGCCGTCGAAGCCGAGTTCGTCGGCAAACTCGAGCTGGTCCATGTACTGGTGGTACAAGGCATTCGCCCGTTCGGGATCGAACAAGGTGCTGGGGATGTCCACCCACACCGATCGATTCTTCTCCCTGAAGTCGTCGGGCAAGTCCGGCCACGGCATCAGGTTGAACCAACAGAAATTGACCATCTCAGGCTCCGTCTCGGTTATGGGTCCCGACACCATTCTGGTTCAGACGGGGATCGCGCGGGAAACTGGGCCATGGACTCTCCCGATCCGGAATCTCCCTTCGCCCTGCTCGGTGTCTTCGCCCGCCAGCAGGTGCAGGTCATGTCGGGCTTCGAACACATCGAGCTCTACACCCACCATGGCTTGCTGACTCTCCTGTGGCACGGCCGACCGGATGCCGAGCACGCCGTGGTCTGCGTCGGCGGAGCGCTCGGGGGAGTCCTCGGGCCAGACGGTGGGCTCTATCACCGGCTCGGATGTCAGTTGGCCGACCAGGGCCTCGGCGTTCTGCGAGTGGGCTATCGACAGCCCAACGAGTTGCCGATGTGCGTGCACGACACCGTTGCGGCCATGGAGTTCGCTCGCATGCACGGGGCCGAGCGATTCATGACGTTGGGTCACTCATTCGGCGGTGCGGTGGCCATCAACGCTGCGGCGTTCTTCGATCGCGCCACCGTGCCGGGTGTCGTGACCTTCGCCACCCAGGCCGGAGGGTGCGAGGCCATCGAGCGCCTGAGCGACCGAGACCTCCTGTACTTTCACGGCACCGCGGACCGCATTCTCCCCCATCAGGCGAGCGAGATGGTGCGCATGCTCGCCGGGGCGGGCGAGCTGGTCCTCCTCGACGGGGCGGATCACGCGCTCGCACCTTGCGGTGCGGAGGTGCTGACTCGCCTGATGGATCACGTCCCGTCGGTGTTCGCCGGTACGAGTTCGACCTCGTAGAGGATCGGCCACCACTTTCCGGTCAGGAAGAAGCGATCAGTGTCAGGTCGGCGAGCAATGCCGTTGAGGGCGAAGTCGCGATTCTCGATCGGGAGATCGGGTGGCCGCAGTGCGTGCGCGTCGATGGTTGCCTCGACCCTGCCGGTGGCTGTCGAGATCACCACGATCTCGTCCGACCCGTAGACGTTGGCCAACACTTGGCTCCCGCGACATTCGAGTTCATTGAGGAGCCGGACTTCGCTGTCGTCTCGCGTTGCGGTGATGGTCGAACGGATCTCGAAGGAATGCGGATCCCGTAACGCCAGTTGTGCCGATCCGTCGCTCATCACCAAGTGGGTGTCATCGAAGCACAAACCCCAGCCCTCGCCGTCGTAGCGGAACTGCGACCGGGGTTCGAGGTTGTCGATGTCGGCCACGATGGCCACCTCCTCCTGCCAGGTGAGTTGGACGATCTGGTCCCCGACCACGGTCAGACCTTCGCCGAACTGATTCGAAGGGAGGGACTCGGTATCGACCACGTCGCCGGTGTTGGCTTCCACCCATCGGCGGGCCGAGGTCCCGTATCGGCCGACGCTCTCGAGTAGCAGACCGTCGTGCCACTCGAGGCCCTGGGTGAAGGCGGCCGGGTCATGTGGATGGGTGGCCACGATCTCGACCCGGTAGTGGCCGAACAACGGAGGCGGTGCCGCTTCGGGGACGGTCGAGGAGCCAGCCGACCCTCCGATGCCGGTGAAGACCGGACCCCCGTCGTTCGCCGTTGCGGCTTCAGGACCTCCACCCGGGGAACAGCTGGTCGACACGACCAATGTGGCCAGGAGGCCGCCGAGCATCATGAGGCCTGTTGAGGATCGCGTGAAGCTCGGGCGGGAGAGCAAAGCGATGGGGGATGGCCGACGATTCACCCGAGCAGTCGGGCCTTGGCCGCCTTGCTGCGTTCGAGGATGGCGGCAGGAATGAGACCGGCCGCACCGGATGCGTCACCATCGCCGGACTCTGCCGCCGGCGTCGCCGCCGCGCTGGTCGAGGCAGTCGACCCGACGAGGGCGAGCTGGGCTTCGCGTTCGTTCCAGGCGTCGACCATGGTCGGACGAACCAGCTGGTTCTGGCTCAGCTGGCCGATCATGGGGCCGTTGTCGAACTTGACCCAATATCGGATCCAGGTCTGCAGTCCGTTGACCAGCTTGACCTTTCCCCGAGTGCCTTCGGGCACGCCCTGCAGATCCTGGGTGGAGACGACTTTTTCACCGGGGCGGAACGGGGTGTCGAGTTCGAGCACAGTGCGCGGCATGGCGCACAGCGTACCGGACGAGACGCCCACGCTCGAACCTGTGGGTGCCGGCAGGGGCTCAAGATGATCGTGGTCGCAGTCGATACTGGAGTGGTTCGAACCCGTGGTGGTTCGAGGATGAGGAGCACGATGTCCAACCGGTCGACAGCACCCGAGAGAGCCATTGCTCCGGGCCGGCCACGATGGGTCGTGCTGTTGTGCTGCGCGATGGTCGCCGCCGGGCTCTCGTTGGTCGGTGGTGCCCCGGCGGCGGAGGCGGCCACCCCGGCGGCTTGTCGGATCTCCTCGCCGGCGCCGGAGTTCGCAACGACCGTGCATGAGTCGTCCACTTCCGCCCAGGTCTGGAGGCTGTATCAGGCCTACTTCCTGCGTCAGCCCGATCAGCAGGGCTTCGCCTTTTGGGTCGCGCGATCCCAGAGCGGTTGGAGCCTGGCCGACATGGCCAAGTTCTTCGGTGACTCCGACGAGTTTCGGACGCGCTATGGCCGGCTGGACGATCGCGAGTTCATGGACCTCATCTACCGCAACGTCCTGTGCCGCGGCTACGACGCGGGAGGTTACGCGTTCTGGCTCGCTCGCCTGTCCTCGGGTCAGAGCCGTCCACTGGTGATGCTGAACTTCTCCGAGTCCGCTGAGTACATGCAAACGACGGGCACGCGGTACTCGCGTTACGCCGACCCGTTCGCCGCGACCATGGGAACCGATGGCTACCGGATCGAAGCCATACGCGGGGGACTGGTGGTGAAGGTCGATTACAGCGAAGTCGATTTCAAGACCAGCGTGAACCGATGCACGATCGCGTCGATCAATGCCAATTGGTTCTTCACCCCCGACCGCCCCGATCCCACCCCGATCGGCTTCGCTGTCATCAATGGCGTCCACGTCGTCGGTTCGGTGAACACCGACGACCGTGGTGTCCTCGGCGAGCGTTGGCGCCCGAATGGGCCCGAGCCGGAACGCACTTGGAACTGGAACGGCATCACCAATCAGAGCGCGAACCTCGAGGCCAAGAACGGCACCATGCTCGAGAGTTGGCGGGAATGGCAACCGACCGACCCGAGCTTCGGCCCCCTCGATGTCGCCGCGCAGTGGCGGTGGGCTGCCGGCGGGATCCCCTTGGTGATCAACGGCCAGAAGTCACCTCGGTTTGACATGCTCACTGCGCAGGGGGATCCGACGCACCTCTACACCCACTTCACCCGCCGCCACAGCTTCGTCGCCTTCGACAAGGAGACAGGCACGCTTGCCTTTGGATCCACCGTGGACATGACCAGCAACGAGATCATCGACTGGGCAACCCATGGGGGGTTCGAGAACCTGATCAAGTTCGATGG
>JAHECQ010000301.1 GCA_024641625.1 Acidimicrobiales bacterium
TAGGTGTGGCCCACAGAACGGGGTCAAATGGTTACTTGACTGCGATGTCGGCGACGGTCGCGCCGAGTGTCTCCACCAAATCTGCCGGAGTGAGCGAGATCTGGAGCCCGCGGCGCCCCCCCGAGACATACACCAGCGCCAGCTCCACCATGGACTTGTCAACCACGGTCGGGAGGCGCTTCTTCTGCCCGAATGGCGAGATGCCCCCGACGACGTAGCCTGTGGCACGCTCGGCCTCCGAAGGCTCTGCCATGATCGCTTTCTTGCCGCCGACCGCTCGGGCCAGCCCTTTGAGATTCAGGCTGCCGGACACCGGTACGATCGCCACCACCAACTGTTTGTCCACTGATGCGACAAGCGTCTTGAACACAGCTTCGGGTGGAGCTCCGATCGCGTCGGCGACGGCCTCGCCGTAGGTTTTCTCGAGGTCGTCGTTGATGTTGACCTGATAGTCGTGCAACTCGTATTGCACACCGAGTTGGTTGAGCTGGTTCGTGGCTGGGGTGGCGGACATGGTTGACATTGTCGCGCATTGGTCAAAACCAGTCGCTGTTGTGCACACGCCCGCCGAACCGGGGGCTGGAGCGCCCAGAATCGGGCGCTGGAACCCAGGGTTCAACCCTGGGTTCGGGTGACGGGGCGGGAATGGGGGAGAACCGTGTACGGTTGGCAACAGCATGAGTGACCAAGGTGAACTTATTTATGTTGTGGATCCGATGTGTTCGTGGTGTTGGGGCTTCGCCCCGGCTTTCGGCGCCGTCGTCGATCACCATCCTGAGTTAACGATCAACGTGTTGGCCGGGGGGCTGCGGCCCGGCGAGAACGCAGAGCCGTTGAACGACCAGATGCGCCAGATGCTCGGACATCACTGGGAACAGGTCGAGCAAGCCAGCGGCCAGCCGTTCGATCGAACCGGTCTCGATCGGCAAGATTGGGTGTACGACACCGAGCTGGCCGACACTGCCGTGGTGACGATGCGCAACCTGGCATCTGACCAGGTGTTGGCATGGGTTCACCATCTCCACGAGGCGTTCTATGCGAAGGCGGTTGACATCACCCACCCCGATGTTTACCCGTCGCTGCTGGCTGGCTTCGATGTCGATGCCGAAGCATTCATGTCGGCCTTACAGTCGCCCGAGATGCGGGCAGCAACCTGGCAGGATTTTGGACTCGCCCGTCAGCTCGGCGCATCAGGATTCCCGACGGTACTCGGGGTTCGTGACGGCAAAGCCATGATGTTGACCCGCGGCTATACCGACGCCGAGACCTTCGACAAGATCATCCACCGCTGGATCGAGCTCACTGTTCCCGATGTAGCCCCGGGCGCCAGCTGCACCATCGATGGAGTCTGCTGAGCTCCACCAGCGGAACACCGAAAGGTGCCCACCCACGCGTATCCCGACGTAGGTATCCCTCGAGGCCATCGCACGATGTTCGATCGTCCGATGTATGATACGGTCGTATCAAAACCAGGTTCGGCTGAAGCGGGATAAAGATGGCGAAAGAAAAGCTCGGTCGGTTCAAGTCCGACGAGGCCCGGTTGGAGTTCCTCGAGATGTACGACCGGATGGTCGAGAAGTGGCCGGTTAGTTCTGAAGAACTGGATGTCGCAACGGGTTTCGGAACCACGCATGTCAGGCAATCCGGTCCGGGAACTGGCTCGCCGATCTTGTTGGTACATCCCAACATCGGGACATCGCTCGCCTGGTGGCGACTGGTCGGGCCACTGGCGGCGGATCATGAAGTATTCGCCGTCGATACGATCGGTGCCCTCGGTCGGAGCTTCCAAACAGTGCCGATCCGCGGAGCGGCCGACTACGCGACCTGGCTCGGGGATGTCATCACCGGCCTCGGCATCGCCCCGCCCCATGTTGTTGGCTACTCCGAGGGCGGCTACGTGGCGATGTGTTCCGCGCTGGGGTCTGTCTCTATAACCTCGCTGGTTGCGATCGAACCAGGAGGCGCCATCGCCAAAGTCAGTGCACGGTTTCTCGGCGCGATGGTGGCCGCCGGGATCAAGGCGCAATTCAGCGATGATGCGCTGCGCCGATTTGCCGAACGTATCTCGCCGGGAGTGGAGTTCGCGGACGGAGAGATGGAAACCGTGCTTTTCGGTGGCAAGAACTTCCGGCAGGGACTCCCGTTCCCGAAGAGGTTTACCGATGAGGAACTCCAGAACATCAACGTGCCCACGTTGCTGTTCATGGGAGCAAAGACCGAGCTGTATGATCCGGTCGCGGCGGCTGACCGGGCAACACGCCTCATGCCCGACGTCGAGACCGTCATAGTTCCTGACGCGCAACATGGCCTGCCATTCCAGTTTCCTGAGTTGACAACCACGACGATCCTGGACTTTGTCGCTCAGATCGATGGGCGCCCAAGGGGTTGAGCGTCGTTAACCGTGAGGCCCGTCGTCAGCAGATCATCCAAGCCGTCATTCGGATCACCGTCGGCGGCGGGCTGCAGGCGGCAACCATGCGCACGGTCGCGAACGAAGCAGGCGTGTCGGTTCGACTGGTCCAGTACTACTTCCATACCAAGGACCAGTTGCTTGCAGACACGCTGGCCGAAGTCGGGAAACGGGTTGTGCTCCGCGTTCGAGGAGCGCTAGATGAGCTGGCGCCTGACTCGACGCCGCGGAGCAAGATCGCCACGATCTTCGACCAGTTTCTACCGGTCGACGGTCCTCGCCATGAGGCGATGCTGATCTTCGTGGCGTTCCGCGACGTCTCTTTGACCGATCCAGGGCTCGGATCGTCGAACTCCCTGGGCCTCGGTCCGTCATTGGTCGGGACCATCGAGGATGAGCTCAAGACCGCCGTGGCCGAAGGGGACGGCAGGGTAGGTCTTGATCCCTACTTCGAGGCGGTGATGCTCGTCTCGACCATGGTCGGGGTGAGCAATGAAATGCTTGCTGGTGGCCTCACGGAGAGAGCTGGCCGACAGGTCATCTCGTACGCGCTTGATCTTGCGATACCGGGTGGATCGAACGGCGTCGATGAGCAGTGGTGAACGACATTTGAGGCGATTGAACGATCGTCACTCGGCTTGGGCCGTTTGCCCTCTGTACTCGGGTTGTATCCCTTGCCATCGTGTCCATCAGGAGGTTCGGATGACAACGAAACGACCAGGAACGGCTCAGTTCGGGCTGGCGCCGAAGGTATTCGACGGCTTACGAACTCATTTGAGAGTGTTTGTGTCGGTCGTTGCCATCCTGTTCGTCGCCAACGCAGTGACCCGCGGCGAAGACGGCTCCTGGTGGATCGTCGACGTGCTCAGTGTCTGGGCTGTGGTCTGGTCGCTCCACGTCTGGGGCGCCGTATCTGCCAAGGATCAGGATCGGTAGGGGTACCCATCCAGCCCGGTTTTTGCCGGTGGATCGCACCGCTCGACCAGGTCGATGGCGCTGCACCGTTGGCCTGTGGATTCGGGCGGTGACTGAGTCTGCAACTATCGCACGCTCAAGTCTCAACCTTCCGGCCTGACGGTCAACGGTCGAACGCCGCTCCACGGTTGGGACAGATCCGATCGCTGACGGCGCTTTCCTCTTTTTAGGGGATCAGTAGCGTCTTGCCGGTGGTGACACGCGCTTCGAGCGCCCGATGGGCGTCAGCTGCCTCTTCGAGTGGCCAGGTCTGGCCGATACGGACTTGCAGCCTGCCATCGCCGATCCACTCGAACAATTCTCTAGACCGCTCTACGAGTTCTTCGCGCTTGGCGATGTAGCTGAAGAGTGTCGGTCGAGTGGCATAGAGCGATCCGTTTTGGGCGAGTACCTGCAGGTTGACCGGTGGTACGGGCCCTGATGCTGCCCCAAACAAAGCCATAAGGCCGCGCGGTCGAAGCAGGCGGAGACCGTCGTCGAACGTGGTCTTGCCGACACCGTCGTATACGACGTCCAGGGGTCGAGGTCCCCCGATCTCTTCCACCGCGTCGGCGAAGTTCACTTCGTCATAGCGAATGACGTGATCGGCTCCGGCCGACTTCGCCAATTCGGCTTTCTCGTCGGACGAAACGGTCGTGTAGACCTCGGCGCCGATCAGTTTGGCCATTTGGATCACGAGCAAGCCGACGCCCCCGGCGCCGGCGTGGATGAGACATTTGCTTTCGGGTGTCAATGCGTAGGTGTCCCGGACGAGATAGTGAGCCGTGAGACCTTGCAGAGGTATGGCCGCGGCGGTTTCCAGTTCTATGCCATCGGGGACGGTTACGAGCTTGGATACGTCTGCCGCCACGAAATCGGCATAGGAACCGAGGACTCCCGTCCAGGCCACCCGATCTCCGATTGCGAACTCGGTGACATCGTCGGCGATTTCGACGATGGTGCCCGAGCCCTCTAGTCCCGGCGTCATGGGGAAGTCCATCGGGTATTGGGCGATGCGGTGGTAGGTGTCGATGTAGTTCAGGCCGGCCGCGGCGATCTCGACGACCGCCTGACCAGCCCCAGCGGCCGGTTCGTCTACGGCGGTGTATTCGAGAACTTCAGGACCGCCCGGGGCGGTTATGACAATGGCCTGCATCACGTACCTTTCTGAACGGTCCACCCACGGCGGATCAATTCTTCGGCGAGCGCTTCGTCCATATATCGCTCGAGCTCCGGTCCCCAAACTATCGCTTCAGGTTCCCTCGTGTGGTCGAGTGCTTCGATGACCCGGTCCCTAAGGGTCCTTGCCCATGCTTTGCCTTTGGCAGTGGCATGAAGCGACAGCGTTCCGTCCCCGTTGGTCCGGTAGACGTGGGCTTCGATCTGCGGGTTGTCTGCCCGGCCCTTCTCGCCGTAGATCAGCAGGATCGAACCAAGTGGGACATCCTGAATGCCGCCGGTTGCAACGAAGTCTCCCTCGAAAGCCCAGCCTCCCTGTTTGGAAGGATCGACGAAGTCGACGACCTTCGCCCAGTTCTTGCGCCGTTCGTCGCCGAGCAAGGGCACGTCGACGCCGATCATTATTTGCGGTGTATCCATCGGTTCATCGTAGGCATGCCGTTATCGTGGTTCCAGATGGCTGTTCAACTGTTTGTGACATGTCTGGTCGATTCCTTCTTTCCCGAAGTGGGTGAAGCCACCGTCGACGTCCTCGAGTCGGC
>JAHECQ010000302.1 GCA_024641625.1 Acidimicrobiales bacterium
AACCGCACGCCACCTACCAACGCGTTGCCGCTGTCGGTCTCCGGATCAAGCACCATCGCTGTCCAAACATCGGGCCGCGCAACCGTCGACCTGCCGTTGACGCCGTACTCGTACCGATCCGTGAGAAACGCGCCGCCCAGCCCATCTGATCCCTCGGCGCTCCATCGCGGCGAACGCTCGCGGCCAGAGAGCTCGTCGTTGAGGTGCCCCAACCGCTCGGCGACCACATCGAAGTCGTCGTCGCTGAGGTCCCTGTCCCGCAACAGTTCGGCCAAGGCACGTACCGCTGCCGTCGCCCGCCGACTGGCCTCGAAACGTTCACGGTGCAACGCGTCCACATCGAAGACCACCCGCGCACCTGCGCGCGCCGACGACATGTCGTCCCGCGAAAACCTCCCCGCCTCGGCAGCTGCCTCGAACACCTCGTCGAGCTGCGCAGCTCGCGCCTCGCTCTCCGCCTCCAAATCATCAGCAACCATCGCAGTACCTCCCACCCCTCGTCAGCGACGCTACACCCCCGAGCCGAAGCGATGCCCCGCCACCGGCCCAGGGCCGCCGTCGGCGGTGGCCGCGTGACCTGACCGCGCGAAGATGCGATGCTCTTGTCGCACGAGCCAGCCCCGGGAAGGCCAGCTGCGATGAGCCGCAACTCTCAAGACTACGTGACGGCGCTGTTCGGCTTCGATGCGGTAGTTCAACGCGTCGGCTTCGACCAATGGGACGCACCATCACCATGTGAGGGCTGGACGGCCTTCGACGTCTTGGACCACAACATCGGCGTCACCAAACTCCTGGTTGGCATGGCGACAGGCAACCCGGCGGCTGTTCCAGCCACCGGCGGCGTGGGCGAGGTAGCCGTCCAACACGGCGAAGGGCTTGTGTGGGCGAGCTGGGTCCTCGACGCCTTCGTTGTTCTCGGTGACCGAGGCGATCCCGTCGGTGTTTGGAACCAACACCGAGATGCCGTTGTCGACGCGCTCGACCAGCCCGCAGTCCTGTTCGCCGACGCAAAGAGCCCGTGGGACCACCCCAACGTCGACTCCTACCTCGGGATGGCCTTCTACGACCCGCTCGTGCACACCTGGGACCTCGCCAAAGCCGTGGGCCAAGCCGCGTACCTCGACCCCCGGCTCGTGGACAGAGCGCTGGACTTCCTGTCGGATCCTGGCGAAGGACGCAACCTACGAGCACCGCGAGCACTCAAAGAGCCAGTGCCAACCAACCGCACCGACGCAGTCGCCCGGCTGATCGCCGGCTGCGGACGCAACCCAGACCACGCGTAGGTAAACACCTCTATCCCATGCGCGCTTCAGGCGATCATCCCGCGCCTCCAAGCCGAGCAGGTCCACGTACCGCGCCAGGTTCCCCGGAAGTCGACCAGAGGCTGAGTCACGATGCGGGGCCTCTCGGCGATCAGAGCGTGTGAAGTCCCCGCGACTATCGCCAATAGGCGCATGGGATCGCCTCGAATAGCCGAATCGTGTGGCCCGTCACCACGATGTCCTGGTTAGCCGGAATCCCTATCGTCCCGACCGTGACCGGCCTCGGCGCGATCGAGGCGGAACTCACCGACCGGAATCGCGGCCAGATCCTGCGCGAACTCGTACATCCAGCTGCGAACTCTGCTCGCACATGGACCTCATGCACCAACCCAAGCCCCACGGCCGTTCAGCGGTGATCGGCCGCCCCACGATCGACCACTTGGCCCAGTAGGAGTCACGCCGCGACATGGCTCGACCTCGAAGTCACCGCCGCATGCCCCTTGTGCAAACCCGCAGAATCCATCGTCGCCGAAGCCCAACTCGCCGGCGCCGACCTGATCGTCGTCGGAAACAAGCGCATACAGGGCCTCAGCCGGGTCCTGGGCGCCGTCGCCCCGGAAGTCACCCACCACGCCCTCTGCGAGGTCCTCATCGTCAAGACCACCAGCTGACGACCGGACAGCTCCCGAAGGGCTGCGTCGCCAAGGCAGATGACGTGAAGAGCCGACTGTCAAGGCCCGGTGTTGTCAAGTCCCGGTGTCGTCCCGGCTGTCAAGTCCCGGCAATCTGATGACAAATCAATGACATCGGACCAAAAAGCAGAATCCCCAGGCCTGTGACCTGGGGAAACGTGGTGTCGGAGGGGGGATTGCATCCCTTAACCCACGGCACCGTGGCGAGTGGGTTTCGTTGCCGGCGGCCGCCTGATCTGGAACATTCCGAAGTGCGCCATCCGCCTGCTCGGTTCTGGCGGGAAGCCGACCGGACAGCCCAGGACACGCAGCAGCATTCACAATGGCTCGGGGCGCGTGACAGCTCTAGGAGGACGGGGTCGCTAGTGTGACGGCGCGCCGGACCAGCTCGGCCCACACGTGGGGGGCGCTGAGCGGTGCGAAGTGGTCGGCACCCTCGACCTCGTACAGCTCGGCGCCGAGGACGGCCGCGAGCCGGATGCCGCCCTCGTGGTGGCCCGAGCTGGTCGCCGTGCCGCACCCGACGACGCAGGGAACCGTGATGTCCTCGAACCGGAACGGCGCCGAGAGCTCCGACGCCATGTCGGTGCGGAACGCCGCGCCCTCGCGTCGCAGCATCTCGCGCGTCGTCTCGGGCAGCGACTCCCAGCGGTCGTCGCCGAGGATCGAGCGGTTGAACTCCTCACCGAGGGCGGCGGTGTTGGCGCGCCCGGCGAAGTCGGTCGCCGACCGCCGCAGATCGTCGGTCGGCCACCAGGCCGCCCACGCCGTCGGTGGCTCCCACAGCCCGAGGGCGGCGACGCTGGCCGGCGCCATGGCGGCAGCCGTCATGGCAACGTTGCAGCCCACGCTCTGGGCAACGACGACCGC
Organism: Acidimicrobiales bacterium; assembly: GCA_024641625.1. Lineage (GTDB taxonomy): Bacteria > Actinomycetota > Acidimicrobiia > Acidimicrobiales > SZUA-35 > JAHECQ01. Next base: position 2,825 of record JAHECQ010000302.1, read on the forward strand.
CCGCCGGCCGTCGAGGACGCCGAGCAGGTCCCGCGCGTGGTCGGCGAAGGACCCAGCGGGCGTCGCGTCGATGGATCGGCCGTAGCCGCGCCGGTCGTAGAGGACGAGGGGGAGGTCGTCGAGGAGGTCCACGACGGCACGGAAGTTGCGGCTGCGGTCGGGCGCACCGTGCACCAGCACCACCGGCAGCCGGCCAGGGTGCTGGTCGGTCCGGTCGTCGACGTGGATGCCCTCGGGTGCCATGGCGAGCGCCGACCCTAGCCCTTCCCAGAAGCGTCCGGCACCACCGACGACAACCCAAGCCCTCGCGCCCGGGCTCGACCTCTACAGCACTCGCCGACACGACGCCCACGGGGTCGCTACCGTGCCGACCGGCCCGCTGACGCCACCCTGATGGCCGAAGACCCAGCGTGACGTGAAGAAGTCCCCTGGCTGGACGCTCGAAGCGCTCCGTCTCGAGTCAGGCGCGTAGTCCGTCGAGGATGAGTTCGAAGCGTAGGGCGATGCTGTCTCGGAGGGGGGTGTCGCCCGTTCGGCCGGTCGCCCATCGAAGGATGGCTTCCATTGTCATGCTGCTGAGGATCTCGGCGAGCTCTGGGGGCTCGACGTCGGTCCGGATCTCGCCCTTGGCGCGTGCTCGTTCGAAGACGGGGGTGAGGATCTGCGCGAAGTCGACTCGATCCTCGGGCGTGGCACGGGGGATGCGCCGGCCTGCTGCACGCTCCAGGACGAGGGCGACGAAGGGTCGCGAGGCCTTGAGCATTCTCCCGGCCACGGCGTCGATGAAGGTGTCGAGCTGGGCGTCGAGGTCACCGGAGTCGAGTGCGATGGCGACGTCATCGGCCGCGGCGGTGGCGGTCGCCCAGGTGAGCTCGTCGATGAGCTGGTCCTTGCTCTCGAAGTGGAAGTAGAAGGTCGATCTTCCGACCTCGGCGGCGGCGCAGATGTCCTCGATTGTGGGGCCGTCGAAACCTCGTTCGGCCCAGAGCCGGGAGGCGGCGCGCACGATGCTCGCCCGGGTGTCGACCGAACGCTGCCGCCGCAGGAGAGAGCGGCGATACGGATTGTCGGCGACTCCGGCCGTGGGCTCGGACACTGGGCCTCCTCGTGAGCACTGTAGCTCCGCACGATCTTGACATCCGGTGGCCGATCCACAAGTCTCTATCTAGACGGGCGTTCAGAGAACTATTGATCGTCGAGCGATCGAAGAAGGGGCCGACAGTTGGCTGGAGCCGAGCAGACCGCTGGCCGCGTGTTCGACGCGGACAACCACTACTACGAGCCGATCGACCTGTTCGAGCGCTATGTCGATCCGGCGTATCGGGATCGAACGTTCACCACTGAGCGGCGGGAGGACGGCACCGCGGTGGTGTTCGAGGGGCGGACGTTCGGTTTCGTCGGCGGGAGCGGCAACCGGGCGCGCGTCCGTCCCGGTTCGCTGCGAGCGATGCTTCGGGGACAGCCGCTGCCGGAGGAGGACGAGGACGACTCCTACGCGGCGGACCCGAACGCCCGACTAGTGATGATGGATCGCCAGGGCATCGACGCGACGCTGATGTTCCCGAGCACCGGTGTCACGGTCACCAACGTGATTGGTGACGATGTGGAGCTCCGCGCTGTCCACATGCGGGCATTCAACCGGTGGCTGGCCGAGGCGTGGGGCTTCCAGGCCGCAAATCGGATCTTCTCGCCGGCGATGATCGATCTCGCCGACCCCGACGCGGCGGTCGCCGAGATCGACACGGTGCTGGCGCAGGGCGCCTGCGCGGTCCAGCTGCTTCCGGGGCCGGCGCTGTGGGCGACGGCCGATCGTCCGGGCCGCTCCCCTGGCGACGCCGTGTACGACCCGTTCTGGGCCCGAGTGAACGAGGCAGGTGTCCTGCTGTGCCTGCATTTGGGCAATGCCGGCTACATGGAGCACCTCTCCGCCGACTGGGGGGAGGATCCCGATCCCGACGGTCTGCTCGACAACGACGGCCACGGCCAGACGAGCCTGAAGGGGGTTGGAGATCGGGGCAAGGGCCGGTCCGCGTTCCAGTGGACGATGCTCTACCGGGACCGTCCGGTCATGGACACGCTGGCGATCCTCATCTACCACAACGTCTTCGGCCGCTTTCCCAACGTGCAGGTGATCAGCGTGGAGAACGGGTCCATCTGGGTGCCGTACCTGCTGCGGGCCATGGACAACATGAAGGGCATGGGCCGCAACGGGCCTTGGCCCAACGGCTACGTCGAAGGTCGGCC
>JAHECQ010000303.1 GCA_024641625.1 Acidimicrobiales bacterium
TTGCGACACGGCGCGATCGTACCGGCGTCGCTCGACCCAGACCCGAACCCTCTCAGAGCTGGGGCAACACGCCCTCGGCAATTCGTGCGAGCTGGTCGTCGACCTTGGCGTAGGCGTCCCCCGGCATGGCCGGGAACAGCATGAGGTCCGCGAGCCCGCCGAGTTGCCCCCGATACCAAGCGATCTGCTCGGCGACGTCATCGGCGGTGCCGACGATCCAGACCTTGTTCTCGAGCGACTCCTCGAGCGTGGGAATGAGACCGGCCGGTGCCGGCTTGCCGTCGCGGCCCATGTAGCCGCGGCTCCACCCATAGGGTCCGAGGAACTTCCAGAACTCGTCGTGACCGTTGCGCACCGACGCAATCGCTTCTTCGCGACTGTCGGCCACACAGGTGTTGAGCACCAGCATCCGCTTCTCGCCCGGGTTCAGTTCGGTGCCGTGGGCCTCGGCATACACCTCGGCGAAACGTTCCCAGAACTGCTTCATGAACACGTGATTCTTCAGCCACATCACGCCGCCCCACCCATTGCGGGGCACGGCGTCGAGCGTGGGAGGAGAGGTGACCGCCTGCCAGATCTCGTAGGGGTAGAGCGGGCGCGGCACCAAGGTCAGCTCACTGACGAATCCACCTCGGTCGGGGATTCCCGGCACCGGGAACCGGTACACGTCGCCCGTGAACGAGAAACGCTCGTGGTCGAGCGCCAGACGCATCACCTGGAGCGCCTCTTCGAATTGGTGCCGGTTGAGCTCATCGGCGGCCGCGGCGTCGGGATTGTCGAACGAACCGATCTTCGTTCCGAGATTCTCGGCTTCCCGGGGCACCGTACCTCGACCGATCCCCAGCACTCCTCGACCCTTGGACAGGTTGTGCAGTGAGGCGAAGTCCTCGGCGAGTCGCAACGGATGCCACTGCCCGACGATGTTGAACATCGTGCCGATCCGGATGTTCTCGGTGCGTTCGGCCAGCGCCACCCCGGTGAGCAGGCCATTGGGCACCACTTCGTAGCCCTCGTACTGGAAGTGATGCTCGGTGAGCCAGAACGAGTCGAAGCCGAGCTTGTCGCACAGGACGCCCGTGTCGAGGATCTGCTCGGTGGCCTTCCACACTTCGGCGGCGTCGTACCGCCGATCGGTCGGGGCCGGGGCACCGGCGCCCGCATCGGGCATTTCGACGCCGCCGAACAAGAAGACACCGGTGCGCAACTGCTGCGAAGACATGCGGGTCAGGCTAGGGGTCAGAGACGATGGGCGACGACGATGTGATCGATGGCATCAGCAGCGTGCTCGGCGGCCTCGCCGTGACCGCCCTCGAGCGCGACGGGTCGCAGAAGCGTTTCCGCCCGAACGATTTCGAACCCCGCCTTCACGAAGATCTCGGCCATCTCGGTGGGTGTGGTGAGCACGTCGGGATCCTGTGGGCCGCCGTGGCCATGCTCGATGTTGTCCCGGTCGTGACCGACCACGACCAGATGCCCGCCGGGAGCGACGGCTGCGGCGCATCGGGCAAGGAACGGTTCACGGAGTGCGGTCGGCCAGTGCAGGTACACATGGGCCACCAGATCCCAACAGCCGGTCCCCAGATCCCAATCGACGAGATCGGCCACCACCCAGTCGACGGCAACGCCCTCGGCCTCGGCTCCCACACGGCCGGTCTCGACACCCACCTTCGAGAAGTCGACCCCGGTGACCGTCCAACCTCGGCCGGCGAGCCACACCGCATTGCGTCCTTCGCCGCACGCGAGATCGACCGCACGCCCGGGTACCACACCACTCGCCTCGAGATGCTCGATGGCCTCGGCAAAGAACTTGTTGGGCTCGAGACTCCACACCCGACCCGACCCGTACCGCTTGTCCCAGGTTGTTGCGTCCATGTTCCCAGCCTAGACGTGGCGATTCGGGCGATCGGTCCCGGGAAGCTTCCCGGATCGCCGTCCACCCATCGACGCAAACCGCAAGGCCAAATGACGGACCGCGGTCAGGAACGGGTAATGAACACGTAACAGGCCGGACGATTCAAAGCCCCTGATCGCTTGACATCCTGTGAAGGCGTTCAGCAGGCTGCAGCAACCCGGCGAACGATCCTGGCCCATGCCTTCCTCTCCTCCCACCCTCCCCCCTACCCTCTCTCTCCCCCACGCCTTCGCGCCGTGCTGCCTCGCGTCCCTTCGATGGCCTCGCGTCCCTTCGATGGCCTCGCGTCCCTTCGATGAAATTGTCGGGTGTCGCCGCATGATCGTGGAACTCGATCGAGCCCCGACGTGCGAAGCGGACCGGTAGCGTTCCGTGGCTCACGAGACACCGCCGCTGTCACCCCTGCCCATGGGGGTTCTCCTGGACCGGATCGCCCACGAATGGCAGACACGGCGTCGGATCTTCGATCTCCCGACCGCCCGTTTCTGGAGGCCCGACCCGGCCGTCGACCTCGGCTTCGAGTTCCTGGGAAGACGTTGCGCCACCCCCGTCGGCCCTGCGGCCGGGCCCCACAGCCAGATGGCTCAGAACCTCGTACTGGCGTGGCTCGCCGGCTCCCGGCTGTTCGAGCTGAAGACGGTACAGGTGCTCGACGACCTCGAGATCGCCAGGCCCTGCATCGACGCGCAGACCATCGGATTCAACATCGAATGGAGCCAGGAACTCACCGTCGGTCAGAGCCTGGCCGAGTACACCAAGGCGTGGATGCTGCTCGAGATCCTGCAGCATTGGGAGCCTTTGAGCGAGTACCTCTCGGCCGATCCGGGGCCCTTCGTGTTCGACATGAGTGTGGGCTACGACCTGGCCGGGATCTCCAGCGAGAAAGTGGCGTCGTTCCTTCGCGGTATGGGAGACGCGCGGGCATCGATCGACACCCTCCGACCTGAGATCCGCGGTGCCTTCGCCCCCTTCGCCGACCTCGACTTCCGGCCGTGCATCGCCGACACCCTCACGCTGTCGACCTTCCACGGGTGTCCGCCGGAGGAGATCGAATCCATCACCAAGCACCTCATCGACGTCCACGATCTCGACGTCATCGTGAAACTCAATCCCACCCTGCTCGGCTACGAAGCGGTCGCCGACCTCCTCCACGACCAACTCGGGTACCACGACATCCCGCTTCCCCGGAGTGCCTTCGATGCCGACCTCCAGTTCGACCGGGCGATCGATCTCATCGGCGAGCTGAACCACTACGCCAGGGCACGTGGACGCTCCTTCGGCATCAAGCTCACCAACACCCTGGTGGTCGAGAACCATCGCGGCCGGCTTCCCGAGGACACCATGTACCTCTCGGGCGCTCCGCTGCACGTGATCGCCTCGGCCCTGCTGGTGGCACTCGGCGCCGGTCTCCCCGGCATTCTGGATGTGCCGGGCCATGACGGCGACGTGATGGTGAGCTTCTCGGCCGGCATCACCAAGGACAACCTCGCTGGAACGCTGGCCGGCGGCGCCAATCCGACGACAGTCTGCACCGACTTGTTGAAACCCGGCGGATACGGTCGGTTGGCGCCGATGCTCAAAGCCCTCACCGCTGATCTCGCAACGGCCGGCCACTCGAGTCTCGCCGACTTCCGTCAGGCCTGCCAGGCGCAGGCGCAACGGGACGGTCATCCCACGACGGCGGCTGCGCATCTCGCCGACATCCTCGGCCCCAACCTCGGCGACTACCACCGCGACGGCAACTCGAAGCTCCCCCGAGCGGTGGATCATGAACTCGAGATGTTCGGCTGTGTCGCCTGCAACTTCTGCGTGACCGTCTGTCCGAACGATGCCTTCACCAACATCAAGAGCACCGGGCTGGCGTTGGGCGATCTCACCGAGGCGCACATCGGTCGCCAGCAGTACGTGGTCTTCGCCGAGTTGTGCAACGAATGCGGAAATTGCATGACCTATTGCCCCGAACAAGGCGACCCGGCGATCATCAAGCCACGGCTCTACACCGACCCGGAGCTGTTCCGGGCCAGGGACGGACAGGGCTTCCTGATCGAGGGTGCCACCGTGGTCGAGGCCCGATCCGACGAGGCGTCCCGCAACATCCTGCAATCGCTGTTGTCGTCCGAACATGGCACGCTGTTCCCCGGCCCACCTTCGACCTCCGACGCCCAATGACCCACGCCCCCTTGCGATCCACCCAGTGATGAGAACCAACGCACCATGAACCGCACCGTCATCGTCGGGGCCGCGCAGCTCGGCCCGATCGCCGCCGAGGAGTCCCGCTCTGCGGTGGTCGATCGTCTGATCGACCTGCTCCGACAAGGAGCCGGCGTCGGTTGTGAGCTCATTGTCTTCCCCGAGCTCGCGCTCACCACCTTCTTCCCTCGTTGGTACACCGAGGATCTCGCAGGGCACGACCATTTCTACGAAACCTCGATGCCGGGACCCGAGACGCAACCCCTGTTCGACGAAGCTCGTCGGCTCGGCATCGGGTTCGCCCTCGGGTTCGCCGAGCTCACCCCCGACGGACACCGGTACAACGCCTACGTGTTGGTCGAACGGGACGGGTCGATCGTGGGCAAGTACCGCAAGGTGCACATCCCAGGACACGAGAACGATGAACCGTGGAGACCGTTCCAACATCTGGAGCGCCGCTACTTCGAGGAATCGCCCGACGGCTTCGGTGTGTGGCGAGCCTTCGGCGGCATCGTCGGGATGGCGATCTGCAACGATCGACGATGGCCCGAGACCTACCGGGAACTCGGTCTCCAGGGCGTCGAGCTGGTGCTCATCGGCTACAACACACCGATTCACTACGCACCCGACCCCGGGCAGAATCCGCTGCAAGGTTTCCACAATCACCTGGTGATGCAGGCCGGTGCCTACCAGAACGGCACGTGGGTCGTCGGTGTGGCCAAGGGCGGCAACGAGGAAGGCGTCGAGTCGCTGGCGCAGTCGGCCATCATCGCCCCCTCCGGCCAGATCGTTGCCCAGGCGGTCACCACGGCCGACGAACTCATCTGGGCCCGTTGCGACCTCGACTGGTGTGCCAAGTACAAGGAGACCCTGTTCGACTTCGACCGGTATCGCCGGCCTGAGATGTATCGACGAATCACCGATCAGAAAGGCGTGGTGCTGCCCGAATGACCCAAGACCCGA
>JAHECQ010000022.1 GCA_024641625.1 Acidimicrobiales bacterium
GAACGGACCCGTCGGATTGCGGGTCACATCGCCGGCCTGATGCCTTCGATCCCCCACGAGACTGCGGACGCGATCGGGCTCCTGTGTCGGCATGTCCTCAGCCACCGCAGCTGGTTCTGGCTCACCCATGAGTACGGCATCGACACCGACGAGGTCGCCGATCTCGTGGTGTGGGCCGTCACGGCTCTCATCGATGCCGCAAACAGCGGCGACCTTCCCGACCTAACGGACCCTACCCAACGGACCCCCTACCCAACGGAGTAGCAATGAACCTCCCGATGTTCCACCTCGACGACACTGATGCCCTGGAATCCGCCACCGTCGGAACGAAGGCGGCCGGACTCGCCCGGCTTCGACGCGCCGGGATCGATGTGCCCGACGGTTTCGTGCTCGGGGTCGGCATCGCCGGCCGATGGCCCGACGGTCCGGCGCCCGCCGATATCCGCACCGCAGTCGAGCAGGCCTGCGCAGCCCTCGACGGACCGGTCGCCGTCCGGACCTCCTCGACCTGGGAGGACGGCTCGACCAGCGCGCACGCCGGTGCTACCACGACGATCCTCGGCGTTGAGGGCGTCGACGACGTGCTCGATGCCATCCGTACCTGCATCGCTGCGAGCACCGAGGCCCAGCGACTGCACGGCGCAACCGGCTCGATGGCAATCCTGCTCCAGCGGCTGGTGCCTGCCGACTGGGCCGGGGTCGCGTTCAGCGCCGATCCCATCACCGGTGAGCGCAGCGTCGTGCGCATCGCAGGAACGCCCGGCCTCGGCGAGGCGCTGGTCCAGGGCGACGTCGTCGGAACCGACCTCGCCGTCCGAGGGGCGGCCATCGAAGGCGATCCAGGAGGGATGGCCACCGACCTCGTTCTCGCAGTGGCCGCTGTCACCCGCCAGATCGAGTCGATCGACGGTCACCCCCAAGACGTCGAGTGGGCAGTGACCGGAACCCGTGTTCATGTGCTCCAAGCCCGCCCCATCACCGTGCTCCCGATTTGCCCGACACCCCCCGAGGGCAACAACTGGCAGAAGGACGTCGCCCACTACCCCGAGCCCCTGACACCGTTCGGTTGGTCGGCAATCCAACTCGCAGCCGACGACATCCGCGAGGTCTTCGACGAGGCGGGCGTGCTGATCCGCGGGCTCGAGGAGGTATCGGTCGGCGGCGAAATCTACGGCCGACCCCTGCCCGCGTTCGGCTCTGCGAACAGCGCCGGAGCGCCACCTCCGGCGTTCGTTCTCGGTCTCGCCGCCCGGATCGTGCCGGCGCTCCGGCGCCGTGTGCGGACGGCCGAGCAGGTCGTGGCCACCGACCGGATCGGGCGCTGGGCCGACGAGTGGCATCGCTCCGATCGCAACCGGATGATACGTCGGGGGGCCGAGCTGTTGGCCATCGACCTCAGTGCACTGAGCGACGATGAACTCGTCACTCATGCAGGTCGGTGTGCCGAGTTCGTGCGCGAAGGAACCAGGATTCACTTCCGGCTGATGATGTCGCTCTTCCACGCGCTGTACGGGCTGCATCGAATCGTGAGCGATGAACTCGGCTGGGATGACGCCGAGGTCTTCAGGATGCTGGCCGGCCACTCGCCGGCGACACGGGCAGCCGAGGAGTCGATGGCCGAGCTTCGGTGCCGACTTCGGTCCATCGATGGCGCGATCGCCGCGCTCGAGGCCGACCCTCACCACCCGCTCGACGTGCTCGAGCGCTATGACACCACCCTCGCCGCCGACATACGAGCGTGGCTCGAGAACCACGGTTGGGCGATGGTGAACTATGACGCGGGCGTCCCGGTCCTGGCCGAGACCCCCGCGATGGCCACCCGACTTCTGCTCAACGACACCGAGGCGACCGACTTCACCGACGCTGACGAGGTCGCTGAGCGAGCCCGCGCAGCACTCCGACCCGAACATCGGGCAGCGTTCGACCACTCGCTCGCCGATGCGCGTGCAAAGTACCCGATGAGAGAGGACAACACCGTCATCGTGGGCGACCGCCCGCTCGCCCTCTTGCGCCGTTGGATGCTGGAGGCGGCCGATCGCCTCGTCGCTCGAGGCGCGCTCGACCACCGAGGCAACGCCGCGTATCTGTCCATCGACGAACTGCAGGCTGCGTTGTTCGGTAGCGGAGGGGATCTCCGACCTCGCGTCCAGCGCCGGAGAGGCGAGGAAGCCTTCACACGAGCGAACCCCGGACCACGCCACATCGGCGACCATGGTGCGATGCCCGACATTTCCCGGCTCCCGACGGCGCTCCGCCAGGTGAACGAGCCCATCCTGTGGGCGGTCGGTCACGAGTACCCCCCGCCCTCCGACGTGCCCGGGGACGCCGACGTGCTGCTGGCCGGGATCGCCGCCTCCGCCGGCCAAGCAGAGGGGCCGGCCCGCATCGTCCGAACGCACCAGGACATCGGCCGACTGCTCCCCGGCGACATTCTCGTCTGCCAAGTCACCAGCCCGTCGTGGGCTCCCCTCTTCCCGCTGGCTGCCGCTGTGGTCGCCGATGGCGGTGGCGTCCTGAGTCACGCCGCCATAGCTGCCCGGGAGCATGGACTCCCCGCAGTGCTCGGCACCGGATCAGGAACGACGATGCTCACCGACGGTCAACGAATCCGAGTCGACGGGACCAGCGGGTTGGTGTTCGCGCTCGATTGATGATGACGGACGCCAACCGGTCAACAGAGCTGTGGTTCGGGGTGGAAATACACGTCCCGTTGACGGAGGCGCTCGCCGAGTGGACGTTGGTAGACGGGGCCCGGCGGGCCCTCGGCCCCTCGATCAGGTGGTTCGGGCGGTCGACTGCGAATGGGAAGGCCGTAGGGGTTGCGGAAGGTCAGTCCGTCGGCGTGGTGGGGTGCCTCCACCAGCTCGGGGTTCCCAACCATGGAGAACTGGCCCTGGTGATGCAGCGTGTGGTGTCGTGCACAAAGCGTCACCAGATTGGCAGGCTCGGTGGTGCCGCCATCGACCCAATGGACGAGGTGGTGCACATCGAGGCTGACCGCCTGCCCGCATCCTGGGAAACGACAGCAGCAGTCGCGGTCGACGATGATGCTCCGCAACCAGTCGGGCACGACACGCCGTGATCGACCGAGGTGAAGAGCCCGACCCTCGCGCTCGAACAGGACCTGGGCGTCGGCCTCACAGCTCAGATGCCGAAGGTCGTCATCGCTGAGGACCGGCCCGAGGTGGAGCCGCCCGGCGAGCTCGCCGGCATGGTCGAGTTCGAGGTGCAAGAGCAGGCGAGTGCGATTGCGACGCGACGCCGACCGGTCGGACTCGCCGGCAGCATCGATCAATGCCATGAAGGCGTCGTAGCCGGTGACCTCGGTGACCTTGTCCGGCGGATTGCCACCGCCTTCGGTCCGGAGCATCGAGCGGAACTGCTCGAGCACGCAACCCAGCCGAGCTCCGTCGGTGACCGGCCCACTCACGCGGAAGTCGAATACTCCGTCGTCGTGCAGGACCAGGCTTGCCGAACGCACCAGCGACCGAGGGGTTTCCTCGCTGGGCCGAACCTCGGGCCGGTGGCCCCAGTGGTACCGGCGCAAGGAATGGGTGAGCTGCGCAATGGTGGCGGTAACGGCGAACTGGGCCACGGACCGGTCGAACTGAGGCGGGCAGTAGCGGACGATGATGCCCACCTGGTCGACGCTGAGGGCTCCCTCGGTGAAACGACGCCACGTCTCGGGCAGCTCCTGCCGACGCCTGGCAATGGAGGTGTAGATCTTGGCTCGGGAGCGTGTGGCGCCGAGCTGCCACGCGACCCAGTGTTCGGCGGACGTGATGCCCCATCCCTGCCAAGCGTCGGTCTCCAGTGCCTCGGCGACCGCCCCGACGATCTGCGCTTCTGCGACGTTTCGGGCCCCGGCAGCCCTTGCGACGGCGTCCTCGAGCCGCTGTGCGGTGAGCTCCTTCTGCCCGGCGAGATCAGGAACGGACATCATGGAGACAGAGTAGAGACACGATGTGACACCCGAACGCTGCGAACCCGACGAGTGGCGGTGATCCCAACCGACGGTGCTGGGGAGCGGGAATTCGAAGGCGGTGGGAACCTACGTCCTCAGCCCAGCGTTGGCCAGGTCCGAGACATGAGAGCGTGTTGGCTCTATCTTCGAGGGTTGAGCGGACCTCGAAGAACAAGTGAGGGCTGTCGATCGACAACGACACCTGACATCCGCTCGGTCCCACGGTTGATCGGCCACCAGGCCGGCAGAGATCGAGTAACCAATACCCCCGTGCCTTCGAGGGATTGCTCTGTGTTGCGCTACCTGGGCTCTAACGAAAGAGGATCGAATGGTTTGGATCGTTGCGATGACGTTGTTGGCGGTGGCCGGAGTCGCCGCCACGAAGTTGCTCCCGGATGCGCGGACTTCTCGCTTGGCCGCAATCGTGGTGATCGCGCTGATGGTGTTGGTCACCGGCGCCCGTTCGGTGAAGGTGGTGCCTTCGGGCGATGTGCTCGTGGTGCGCACCTTCGGCGACATCACCGGCCAACGAGGTGAGGGCTTCGGCTTGATCGGCCCGTGGCAGACAGTCAACCGCGAGTCGATCCGGGTCCAGAATGCCCGGTTCGAGGACCTCTCCGCCTTCTCCGCTGAGACCCAGGACGTATTCGCCACCATCGAGATCAACTACCGGGTCGAGGCCCGGGCGGTGCAGAGCCTCCTTCGTGATGTCGGCACGAACTGGTTCGACGTCTTGATCGAGAGCCGGGTCCAGAACTTCTTCAAGGAGGAGACCGTGAAGTTCGAGACCGACCAGGTCGCCCCGAACCGCGAGACCATCCGCCGGGCGACACAACAGCGGCTCTCCGCCGCACTGGAACCCTTCTCCATCGAGGTGACCGAGCTGCTCATCGTGAACGTCAGATTCTCACCGGCCTATGTCCAGTCGATCGAGAACAAGCAGATCGCCGGACAGGACGCGCTCCGGGCACAGGAGGAGGTCGCGATCACCAAAGCTGAAGCCGACAAGGAACGGGAGCGGGCGGCCGGTGTCAGGGACGCGACGATCATCGAGGCCGAGGGTGTCGCCGAAGCGAACGATCTGATCGCCGCTTCGCTGAACTCGAACGTGCTCCAATACCTGGCCATCACGCAGTTCAACGACAACGTGACCATCGCGTTGGTGCCATCGGGTGAGGGCATCCTGCTCGACCCATCGTCCTTCTTCGGTCAGCTGCCCGAATCATCGGTGGCTTCGGCGCCGAAGGATGCTGCACCGACCGACGACGCCGTGCCAACCGAAGAAGACGCAACGCCCTAGCAGGTCGAACCGTGTGGTGACCGGGCACGAGCGGGCGTGCGGGCCCGCAACCTCGGTTCCACGGTCTGGTCTGTTCGTGGGGGAATTGGCGGATTATGTTCGTCACATGACCGCGACCGAACTCATCGAGGCGTCACACGCAGGGCTCGACGTCCGCCAGGATTTGACGGAGGCCATGGGCCTGGCGTGGGAACGGCTGGGTCAGGCTGGATCCGGATTCACCGGATCCCAACGGTTGGCCATCGCACGGGTGGTGCGGGCGGCGTTGGCCGACGACGACCCACTCCCACCTTGGGTCCCCCCTTCGACCGTGGATGACCGGGCCGCCGACGCTGACCTGGCGCCCCATCTGGCCGACGCCGTCTATCGGTTGACCCTCCATGCCAAAACGCTCACCGAGGAGTGGTACCGCGACGTACTCTCCATGGCCGAACTCTCACCCCTGCAGTGGGTCGAAGCCATCGAGGTCGTCGTCGAGGTGGTCGCCATCGACGGGTTCGCCGCCGCCGTCGGACTTCCCCAGCCGGAGCTCCCCGCGGCCGTGCCCGGCCAACCCACCGGCTCGGCGGTCGGAGCTCCTTCCAAGGCGGCTCGGCATCACTGGGTGCCAATTGTGCATCTCGAAGACGATGCAACCGGCATGTACGGAGGCGTGGCGACGGTGCCTCCTGTTGTTCGCGCCCTGTCTGCGGTGCCATCATCCCGCAACACATGGAACCGGTTGATCTCGTCGATGTACATGGACGGGGCTGCCATGGCCGACATGAACTGGTCGAGAGGCACGCTCGACCGGCGCCAGATCGAATTGCTGGCAGCCCGCTTGTCGTCGCTACGGGAATGCTTCTATTGAACGGCTGCGCACGCCGGCCTGCTCCGTGCGAGCGGCCTCGCATCCGACATCGACATCGACCTGTCCCTCATCGCCAACGGCGTCGAGGGAGTCGAGACAACGGGCTCGGTGCCTCACGCCGAGCTCTTGACGCGATTCGTCGATGCCGCGGCCAAGAGGTCCGACGACTTGCCCGACGTCCGTGACGAGCTGATCGCCGCCACCGACGAGGCCACCATGATCGATGCCTCTGCGATCATCGCCGCCTTCGAGATGATGACCCGCATTGCGGACGGCACCGGCACCACCCATCCGAGCGACCGAGTCGAGACCCTGAAGGTCGTCCGAGATGAGCTGGGCCTCGACGACTTCCAGTCGGCTCGAGTGCCGGCCGACAGCTGATTCACCGTCCAGCGGTGCGTCCAGGGAGACACGCCATTCGTGATCACCGCGGGTGGGGACTCCGCCGAACAACTTGCGTTGGTCACGTCTGCTGGTCGGTGGTTCCGGCCACAGCGGGATAGACGAACAGCATCAGTGGAACCACAGAGATCTGAGCGATTCCCAGCATCAACCAGATGACGTCATAACGGGCGATCTCGTGGGTGCCGTTGAGGATGGCCAGAGCCAGTGCCGTGCCCATGCCACCAATCGCGTAGCGGAGGGCCTGATGGACACCGTTGGCGGTGGCGATCGCACCCCCGTCGATGTCACGCAGGGCCGCAGCATTGAGAAGGCTGGCCAACACACCCATCCCGAGACCGAACAGCACCGTGATCGGAAAGAAGGCAAACCAGAATCGAACCCGCTCATCCAGGAACAGGTACGCCCAGGCATGCCCCGCAGCGGCGGTCGTGGCGGCAGCGGCCATGATGCTCCTGAAGCCGTGCTTGTCGGCCCATCTGCCGCCGACGATGGCGACGAGGCCGGAGACGATCGGTGAGACCAGGAACGCCAGCCCGACCTGCCAAATCGTGAAGCCCCAGACGTTGATGAGAAAGATCGGCCACAGCACCCAACTGGTGAACGCTCCGACCATCGACAGCCCGACCGCCAGGTTCGAGACGGCGAAGGAACGGACTCGAAAGAGCCGAGGATCGAACAGGGGCTCAGGATGCTTCGCCGAACGAAGGAGGAAGATCGGCAACAGTAGGACGGCAACGACGAACGAGCCGATCACCAGTGGCTCGTCCCAACCCGACGCGGGACCGCGCAAGGTTGCGAACACGATGAGGAAGACCGAGGCCGACCCCATGAGCATGCCCAAGATGTCCAGTCGGGCCGTCGAACGTTTGGTGACGGTTTCCCTCATGAACAGGTGAGCGCCGATCAATCCGAGAACGGTCACCGGCAGGAGGGACAAGTACATCCAACGCCACGTGGCCAACGTCAGAGCCGTGGCCGCAAGGACCGGCGCAAGCCCCGAGGCCACCATGCCGACCGAGGCCCAGATGCCGACGACCGAGGCATGTTTCTCGGGGGGAAAGCGTGGCAGCACGAGCCCGAGTGACGCAGGGACAGCGAGCGCGCCGCAAATGCCCTGGACACCCCGAGCGACCACCAGCAGCAGCACACTGGGAGCGAGTCCGGCAGCGAGCGAGGCGACGAGCAGTCCAATGAGTCCCAATCGAAAGATGGTGAGACGTCCGTAGCGATCGGCGAGTCTGCCCGCCGCCAACATTGTGGATGCAAATGCCAGCGAGTAACCGGTCAGCACCCAGCCTGTCAGCGACCGGTCGGCGCCCGGGAAGCTCTCGAGTATGTCGTTGTAGCCAACGTTGGTCACCGTGACATTGACGGTGCCGAGAACGAACGCCAGCGAGCCGGTCGCAAGTGCCAGCCAAGCGGCCCGATCGACGACCACTCGACCGTCGGTCGGCGCGTCGCGTTGCCCGATCACAGCATCAGAGGCCGCAGGCCTCGATTTCAGTCCGGAGCGAGATCTCATGATCGAACCTTGTCGGCTGGGGAACGCACACCCTCGACGGTCGGTGGCGGTGACGTCAAAGTGAAGCCGACGAAGGCAGCGGCATCAGAGCTGATGGAATGGCCAGTCGCTCTCCCGTCCCAACATGAGCTTGCCCAGCGACTCGTACCGACTCCAGGATGCGATGGCGTTCTGCCGCAGTGTGGAAAGATCACGGAAGCGTTGCTGGAGAGGCGACTCGTCCCGGAACGCAGTCGAACCGGCCGATTCGAACAGCAGGTTCATGGCCTGCACCGAGGCGTCCAGTGCAAACGATGCAGCCAGTCCCATCGGCACGCACGTCGGTCCGGTGATGCGCGGACCATCTTGTACCGCTTCCCAGCTCTCGCCGACCGTCACCTGCAGTGTGTGGCGCCCGGCCTGGATCAACCCCTGAGCTCGGGCGACCCGTTCCTGGACGGTCGCGCGATCGGCCGTCAGCGCTGCCGTGTAGGCGGGAGTCTTGGCAGAGGCCAGATCGATGAACTCGTCAAGGGCTCCTTGGGCTATTCCAACACCGACCGAGCCGATCCGTACCGCGTCCATGATCAGACCCATCCGGTAGAGGGGCCCGGCGAACGGTCCCTCGTTGTTCTCCCACGGGCCCAACAAGAAACTGTGATCCCGAGGAACCGCCAGCCCGGTGGCAGTGAAGTTCGTGCTCCCCGTGGCACGAAGCCCCAACGTGTACCAGGTGTCCAGGAAGGTCACCTCCGCCGGATCCAGGAACGTGAGCAGACTGGTCGGAGCGCCGTCTTGCAGGATCGGACCGTTCTCGTCGGCCAACAGGTTCAAGGTCACCAGACTCGTCGCGTAGTGCGATGCACTTCCGAAGCTCCAGTTGCCGGTGACCTCATAACCGTCGGCGGTCTCGCGGGCCAACCCCGGAGGAACGAACGATCCACACATGATCGCACTTGGATCACCGAGGAGTTCCTCGACGACCGAGACCGGCAAGAACTGCGACAGGGTCGTGATGAACACGCAGTTGCTCACGACCCAGCCCGTCGCCGGATCGATCCGGGCGAATTCCTCCATCAAGGTGAGCGATTGGGTCGGCTCCATCTCCGATCCCCCCAACTCACGCGGCACCCATATCTTGAACACGCCGGCATCGCTCAATGCCGACATCACCTCAGGCGCCATCTTGCGCGCGGCCTCCGCCTTGGCCGCATGCCGGCGGATCAATGGCTCCAACGTCGTGACCGTCTTGTCGGTGACGATTCCCATCTTCTCTTCCCCCCGTAGTATCGGTTCACCAGTCGGTGAACCCCCTCGAGCCGAGAATATTCAGAGCCCTCGGGACACAACCACCGAGTGACCCCTTTCACCCAGGCGGGCTCTTCCGTGTCGGCAACACCGACACTGCCCGGTCAGTCGAGGCTCGAACTGGAGCGGTGGTAGCGCAGCACGATCTCGGGATCGGGGGAGAGCGACGTGCCTGCGTCCTGTTTGCCCTGGTAAGCCAGGTTCGACAGTACGTAGCGCATGCTCTCGAGCCGAGCCTTCTTCTTGTTGTTGGACTTGACGATGATCCACGGGCTGTAGGAGGTGTGCGTCTTGGAGAACATCTCCTCCTTGTAGCGGGTGTAGGTGTCCCACCGCTCCTGGGCCTCGGCATCGACCGGGCTGAGCTTCCACTGCTTGAGCGGATCGTCTGCTCGCGACTCGAACCGCTCGGCCTGGACCTCCTTGGAGATCGAGAACCAGAACTTGATCAGCTCGATGCCGTCCTCGTAGAGCATGTGCTCGAACTCGGGGACCTGGGTCATGAACATCTGATGTTGACGCGGGGTGCAAAACTCCATCACGGGCTCGACGACCGCCCGGTTGTACCAACTGCGATCGAAGAACACGATCTCGCCCGGGTTGGGCAGATGGCTCTGATAGCGCTGGAAGTACCACTGACCCTTCTCGATGTCGCTGGGTGCAGGCAAGGCGGCCACCTTGGCCGTCCGGGGGTTGAGGTGCTCCGTGAAGCGCCGGATGGTGCCGCCCTTGCCGGCAGCGTCACGGCCCTCGAACAGGATCGCCACTCGCCGCTTGTTGATCTGGATGTCCCGCTGAAGTTTCACCAGCTCGATCTGGAGGCGTTCGAGCTCCTGCTCGTAGCGGAGCTTGACCAGCGCCTTGCGCACATCGACGTTCTTGGCCGACAGCAGCTGCAGCAAGCCGGCCCGCGTCGAGATCGATTCCAGTTCGCCGGCCTCGAGCTGGACCGCTGACTTGAGCGTTCGTCCCAACACCTTCTCGTCGTTCGAGAGCTGTTCGGGCGCGGAAGCGACAACGTGGTCCATGAGTTGTGGATACCAGCAACGCCCCCGGCCCACCAGGGCCAAACGCCCTGTTTCGGGACTCGACATGCGAATTCTCTGTCCGATGCCTGGTCGGTTTCGGGGCGGTCGGTTCGACGCTGAGACGGGTGGGCTGGAGCCTGCCGACCGGTCTGTTCGACCGACGGTCCGGATCAGACGATCCAGCGTTGCGGTCGTGGGGATCTTCCGACCGGCCTCGTACGCCGCAATCCTCGAGTGCATCGGGAAGAAGAACGACGTGGAACCAGTGATTGACGCCAAGGACGTCCGCATCGAACGCACCTTCGATGTACCCATCGACCTCATTTGGGCGATGTGGACCGAAGCGGAACACTTCGCCAACTGGTACGGCCCGATGGTGATGTTCTTCGTCGGCGAGTACCGCGACGTCGACCCGAAGACTCGCCTCGTCTACACCGAGAGCATGGCCGACGCGGAGGGCATCGCCCTCACCGCCGAGCTGATGGGCATGCCCGCAGGCACACCGACGGAGACCTCGATCGTGGTCGAACTCGTAGACCTCGGCGACCGCACCAAGATGACCGTGACACACGTCGGCGTTCCTGCCGATTCCCCCGGCGGCCAGGGTTGGGCAATGGCGATCGACAAGATCGAAGCACGAATCGACGCTCTTCGACGCTGAGCACGACGCCGTCGGCCTCGTCCGACGGATCAAACCGGCGATAGCGTCGCCGCAGTGATCGGCCGCACGCGACCACCCATCGGGTCGACCGGCCACTTCCCTTTCGAGCGGCGTTCGATCGACCGATGGCCGTTCGATCCCTCGCGGTGGCCGTTCTACTACGGCTGGGTGGTGTTGGCCGTCGGCAGCATCGGCGTCCTGGCCTCGGTCCCGGGCCAGACGGCCGGCGTCAGCGTGTTCACCGACAGCCTGACCGAAACGGTCGGGCTGTCACGACTCCAGCTCTCGGTTGCCTATCTCATCGGAACCGGATCGAGTGGGCTGCTGCTGTCCCGTGGTGGTCGCGCCATCGACCGCTACGGATCGCGGCGGGTAGCGATCGCCGCTGTCATCGGGTTGGCGACGACGCTCGTGGGTCTCAGCCTGGTGGGTCCGATGCCGGCCGTCGTCGGTCTGGCTGTCATGAGCCTCGGATTCGGCTGTCTGCGGTTCACGGGGCAGGGCCTCTTGACGCTCACCTCGCGAACCATGATCTCGCAATGGTTCGGTCGCCGTCGCGGCCTGGTCAGTTCGGCCTCGAACGCAGTCATGAGCTTCGCCTTCGCCTCCAGCCCGGCACTCCTGCTGGCTCTCATCGAGATCGACGGATTTCGCACCGCCTGGCGCCTCATCGCGGTCACCCTGGTCGTGGTGGTGGGGACCGTGGTGGTCGTGTTCTTTCGGGACACCCCGGAGAGTTCGGGCCTGATCATCGACGGCGGCATCATCGAGCAGACCTCCGATGACGATCAGCCGAGACTGATCGGCACCGACGGGGACGGCACCCGGGCCGACGCCGTGGCGGATCCTCGTTTTTGGGCCGTCACCATCCCGGTCATCGCACTGTCGTCGACATCCACCGCCTTGACGTTCCACATCCTCGACTACGGCAACGAGCTCGGTATCGACAACGACCGCATCGTGCGCATCTTCCTCCCGATCGCCTTCGTCGCTGTTCCCGTGACGCTCATCGGCGGGTGGTTGATCGACACGATCTCTCCACTGCTCGTCGCCGCCTTCATGTCGATGGCACAGATCGTCATGTACATCGCCGTGTCGTTGCTCGACCGCCCGGTCGCCGTCGTGGTCGCCGTCGCAGCGTGGGGAATGTCGCAAGGGTGCTTCGCTCCCCTCACCTCCGCAGCCATCCCACGTCTGTTCGGACGTCGACACCTCGGCGAGATCGCCGGTCTGCAGGTCAGCGCAACCGTCCTCGGCAGCGCCGCAGGACCGGCGTTGTTCGCGATGATCCAGTCGCTCACGGGCAGCTACCGGCCGGCACTGTGGCTCAGCCTGCTGCTGCCGGTCGCCGGACTCGTCAGTGTCGCCACCGCACGCAGGTCAGCGGCGCCCGACGCCACCAGCTCCGAGCGTGCCTCCTGATCACTTCGCTCCGGCCGAGGCGCCCCACGCCCCTCAGCCGGGGCCGATTGGCGGTAGGGTCCCGAAGAGTGCTGGTTCGTTTTCGCCCGCGTCGAGTCCGCCTGGGCCGCGCGTTCTACTACCTTCGGAGGCTCGAATGCCCGCTGACGACACGACGCTCCCCGAGCCTCCCGACACGTTGTTCGGGTTGTCGTTCGATTCGGAGAGTCGGGCCCAGCAGTTCATGCTCGCCATCAACGAGTTGGCCCACGACCACAAGCTGCATCTCATCGACACCGTTCTTGTGGTGAAGGATGCCGATGGCCACGTCCGCGTACGCGAAACGATTGACCCGCAACCGGGCCGCTCGGCGTTCTCGGGCGCGATGTGGACGGGTCTACTCGGGTTGATCTTCGGGGGGCCCGTCGGTTGGATCGCCGGGCTCGGCCTGGGCGCAGGTGTCGGTGCGATCTCGGCCAAGGTCATCGACCTCGGGATTCCCGATGCGTGGGTGGACTGGTTCAAGGAGACAGTTCGATCGAACACCGCCACCGTCGTCGTCTTCGCCGGCGAGATCGATCAGCGAGCGCTCAGCGCCGAAGTCGACCGCTTCCCGGGGGCAGTTCTCGTGCACACGACCGTCCAGGCCGAGGCGTTCTCCCGGTTGAGGTCGGCGCTCGGCGGCTCGGCCAATACGGCACCGCAGGAATCCGAGGGATAGCTATACCTTCATGGCGAGGATGGCCTCAAGCGCTGTCTTGCGCTGCGCCAGCTCGGTCTCCGCATCGGCGACAGCCGCCTCGGCGTCGGCTCGCTCCTGCAAGACTTCATCCAGCTGTGCGTTGGCTGCAGCAAGCCGTTCAGCGACTTCTTTGTCCACTGCCGACATCGGGGCCTCGGTGCGTCGTCGATGATGATCGCTTCGACCCTACCGGCCTGCCGACCTTGTCTCTCGGGCTGTCGGAGGGTTGCGAGCGATCGCCGTGACTCGACTCTGGCCCGGTAGCCGGCAGCGACGATCGGCACCTGTCAGTTTCGAGGCACTCGGCTCCAGGCGAGGTCTCGATCGGTGCGAGGTTCGCCCGGCAGACCCAGGACCCGCTCACCGAGAATGTTTCGCATCACCTCGGTCGTGCCGCCCTCGATCGTGTTCGCCCGGGTACGCAAGAAGCGCTCCTGCGCCGATGCATCCTCGGTGTCGGAGGTGAACGCGTCGATGCCGAGATCGCCTCGGACTGCGTAGCCCGAGGGATACAGCATCCCTGCTGCGCCGGCCAGCGTGACGAGCAGCGACGACGCGTCCTGATTCGACTCACCCAGGATCAACTTGTTCAACGAACCATCGGGTCCGGGGGTCTGCTCCTGGGCGGCCGCCGCCCCTCGACGAACCAGCAGACGCATCACCCGGCGTCGAACCAGTTCGCCGACGAGCTCGTCTCGATGGCGGGTGAGATCGTCGCCTCCCTCGATCCACCGTTGCTCCAGCGACGCCGCGAAATCGCCACCCATCACTGCCAGCCCATCTCCCACGTTCGACCGCTCGTTCATCAGGGTGGTGAGGGTCACGGTCCATCCTGCGCCGATCTGTCCGAGGCGGGCTGTGTCATCGATCATGACGTCATCGAAGTGGACCTGGTTGAACTCGGCCTGGCCGGTCATCTGCCGCAGTGGCGACACCCGCACCCCTGGGAGCTGCATGTCGACGCAGAACATCGTGAGGCCGCGGTGTTTGGGAACCTCAGGATCGGAGCGCGCCAGCACCATCGCCCACCTCGACAGATGGGCGAACGTCGACCAGACCTTTTCTCCGGTCAATCTCCAGGTCGACCCGTCCGGAGTGGCACGGACCGCGAGGCTCGCCAGATCCGAACCAGCGCCCGGTTCGCTGAAGAGCTGGCACCAGATCTCCTCACCGGTGAACAGCGGTCGCAGCCAGGAAGCCTGCTGTCGCGGCGTGCCATGGACCGCAATGGTCGGGGCAATCATGAGGTGCGCGATGTCCTGGCGGGGTGGCGGACACCCCGCAGCAGCGAGGAGGTCATCGACCAATCCCTGTTCGCTCGGTGCGGCCCCGTACCCTCCGATGCCTTCGGCGAAGTGCACCCACGCCAGCCCGGCATCGAATCGCAGACCGAGGAACTCGACATCGGTCAACCGTCGCAGGTCACCGATCCGGTCGAGGAAGGTGGTGACCCGTTCCCTGGCCTCGGTAACTCTTGGCGACGCAACGCTCAAGGGGTGATCGCCCTCACCGGCGAGCCGTCGAGGAAGCCGGCGATGTCCTCGACGATGTCTCTGAAGAAAATGGCATAGACCCGCTTCGACACGTACCCGATATGAGGCGTCGCCAGAACGTTGTCGAGCCTTCGAAACGGATGATCAGCCGGGAGCGGCTCGACACCGTAGGCGTCCAGACCAGCCCCGGCGATCCAGCCTTCGGCGCAGGCACGAGCCAGCGCGTCCTCGTCACAGATCGGACCCCGGCTGGTGTTGATCAGCCACGCCGTCGACTTCATGGCCCTCAGCTCGGCTTCGGCAACCAACGATGTGGTGCGCTCGGAAAGGACCAGGTGGATGCTGATGAAGTCGGACCGGCCGAACAGCTCCTCCTTGCCCACCAGCTCGGCACCCACCTCCTCGCAGCGCTCGGTGGTGAGGTTCTGGCTCCACGCGATCAGCTTCATGCCGAAGGCCTTTCCGACCTCGGCCACCATTGCACCGATCCGACCGAGGCCACAGAGCCCGAGCGTGGCCCCGTAGAGGTCGGTGCCCACCGTGGTCATCCATGCGCCCTGACGCACATTGTCGACCTCGGTGGGAAGATGTCGGGCGCAGCCGAGCAGGAGCGCCCAGGTCAGCTCGGCCGTGCTCTGCACCTGCCCGCCGGTTCCAGAGCAGACGATGCCCAGATCGGCGCACGCCTGCACGTCGATCGCGGCGTTGCGCGCCCCGGTCGTGACCAGCAGCTCCAGGTTGCCGAGCCGTTCGAGCACCGAGCGAGGAAACGGTGTGCGTTCGCGCATGGCGACCACGATCTCGAATGGGTCGAGGGCGGCGATGAGCTCGTCGGGATCGGCGATGTGCTCCGTGAAGACCTCGACCTCGACCCGGCCGTCCAACGAGGACCAATCCGCCGAATCGAGGGCCACACCTTGATAGTCGTTCAGCACCGCTACCCGCTTCATCCTGTGCCACTCCCTGGTTCGCTGCCGGTGCCATCCCCCATGCCGAAGGTCGGCTGGCAATCCCGTCAGCATCGCGTACACCAGCCGAACGCGCACACCAACCGAAGGCGCACCGTGGCCGCGATCGCTTCACCTCCGACCCCGCCCGACCCCGACCAGCGGGCGAGCCCGAGCAACGCCCTGCGCCCGTCGACTACCTTGGGAGAACGGCGACGGTCAAGTCGGCCGAGCCAACGGGGGGAACCATGGCCTGGAACATCGAAGGTACCTACTACGAGAACTGCTCGTGTGACGCGGTGTGCCCGTGCACGTGGTCGAACATGACCCAACCGGCCACCAACGAAGACTGTCGGGTGGCGTTGTTGTTCGAGGTCGAGAAGGGCGCGATCGAAGGGGTCGACGTGGCCGGCACCACTTGTGTGGTGATCATGCAGACCCCCCGCCAGATGCTCGAAGGCGGCTTCAAGGCGGGCCTGGTCGTTGATGACGGCGCCAGCGACGCGCAGGCCGAAGCGCTGGGCAAGGTGTTCGGTGGCGCGGCCGGCGGCCCGATGGCCGGCCTCGCTCCCCTGATCACCGAGTTCGTCGGTATGGAGCGGCTTCCGGTGTCGGTCAGCCACGAGGGCAAGAATCACCACATCGTGGTCGGCGAGGGGCTCGACTTCGGACTCAACATGGAGACCACCCCTGACGGCGAACCGATCCAGCTCACCAACATCGTGGTTCACCCGGCCGGCCCCACCTTGGCGGTGGCGATCGCAGACAACGTGAAGAACTCGATGTTCGGCATCGAGTGGGCCGGATCGGGCTTGTCGGGATTCTCCAACGCGTTTGCCTGGGCCGCCTAGATGACAACGACCCGGCTCGTCACCCGTGCCCCGTTCAGCGGCCTCACGCTTGGCTTGGTCGGCCTCTCGGTGGCAGCGTGGATCGCCACCGTCGCTTGGGCCCGCTCGACCGGCATGGGGGCTGCACCGGGAACGATGGGCATGAACCTCGTTGCGTTCGTCGCCATGTGGGCCCTGATGATGACCGCAATGATGTTGCCCTCGGTCGGTCCGTTCGTTGGCGTCTACCAGCGCACGATCACCGAATCCCGACTGCCTCGCCTCGTCGGACTCGCGGTTGGCTACCTCGCCGTGTGGGCCGCCGTGGGCGCGATCGCGTTCGGCATCGCCACCTGGTTCGGCGATCTCGCAGGCAGTAACGCAACTGCGGCCCAAGTGGTTGCGGTGACCACGTTCGCTCTCGTCGGCCTCTACCAGCTCAGTCCGCTCAAGTACCGATGCCTGAGCCACTGCCGCACCCCGATCGGCCACCTCGTCCACTACCTGGGGTTTCAGGGGCCGCTGCGCGACGTCCGGGCCGGGCTGAGCCACGGCTGGTTCTGTCTCGGCTGCTGCTGGGCGCTGATGGTGCTCATGGTCGCATTCGGGGTCATGAACATCGCCGCCATGATCGGCCTCGCCGCCGTCATCGCCGTCGAGAAGGTCTGGCGCCATGGCGAACGGTTCGCCCGCGCCGTCGGCGTCGCTGCGATCGCCTACGCGGTGGCCTTGATCTTCATGCCGGAGCTGGCCCCGGGGCTCGACCCAGGCGGTTTGATGCCGATGGGCGACATGTCGATGTGAACCACCGGGCCGAGGAACGACGGCCGCTCCTTGGGCGAGGTGGGCGGGCCCGACGAGGTCGGCACGAAGTCGAAGCCGCAGCTCATTCCCGGCGATCGCCGGGAATGGCTCGGTCGGTCAGACCCAACCGCAAACCGTGACCCGGGTCGAGATCGACCCACACGTGTCCGGGCGTCGCCTCGGTCACCCCCAGACCGCGGGTGGCCAGGTAGGCGATGGCGCCGGCGAGATGCTCTGTCCGGAACGTGATGGCGTGCACCGCGTTGCCGGCGGCCGCGTGGTCGGCGCCTTCGGGCGTGGTGTCGGTGGTCGGGGCCACGGCCTCGATCACCGTGTCCTCTCCGACGGCATAGAACGCTCGGGGTGTGGTCGGCTCGGAGAGATCGGTGTGGAGGTGCTCACCGCCCAACGCCCGGCCATAGATCCGCTCGGCATCTGCGAGATCGTCCAACAAGACGGTGACATGGGATGTCCGGGACAGGGCCAGGGGGTGGTCGCGCCACCGTGTGGTGGAGAAGTCCGGATCCAGACGCGGGTCGGCGGCGAAGCCCGCCTCGCAGAACTCGAGGAGGGCGCCGGTGTCGCCGGGATGGGTCCACACCGCCACGGCCTCGGCCGGATCGGTCACAGGCCGACCGGTGAGCCCGACGAGGCGGATGTCGTGATCGAGCAGACGGCGGGTGAACGTCCCGATGTCATCGACGTACCAGGCGATGGAATGCAGCCGATTGCCGAAGCGAGCGCGGAATCGCCCCAGTGGGCTCTGCGCGTCGGCTGGGTCGGACGAGGGCTGGATGGGCTCCATGCACTGATCGGCCACGACGAGCAGCGACGCCTCGCGACGCGCTGCCTTCTCGTAGGCGCGGTAGTACCTCTCGCAATCGAACACCTCGTCGTACAACCGGTCGGTCTCGTCGAGATCATCAACCAGATGGGCGAGGTGGAACAGCTTACCGATCACGCGAACCCCCATGTGTCGTCGACGCCGAGTCTATGGCCGACACTATCTCTGGGACCCACGCGGAGTCTCTGACCCACGCGGAGTCTCTGACCGGCACGGAGCGTCGACACGAACGGTTGGTGTCCGGCAGGCGTGGTGATGGCGGTTGTGCAGGAGGTGATCGGCCGAACGGTCCGGCGGAGCGGTCCTCGGCTTCGGATCGTGCCATCCTTGGCCGATGTCCTCGACCGAACCACGAATCGTCTCTGCCTCGCGCGAAGTGCGCGCACCGACGGATCGGATCTTCGAGATGATCGCCGACCCCTCCCGCCAACCGGAGTGGGACGCCAACGACAACCTGGCGACCGCTGCGCCTGGCCAGCGAGTGTGCTCGGTCGGCGACGTCTTCTCGATGACGCTGACGATGGGAGCGGTTCGCCAAAATCACGTCGTGGAGTTCATCGAGGGTCGTCTCATTGCCTGGAAGCCGGCCGAACCCGATCAGGCACCGGTCGGGCATCTCTGGCGCTGGGAGCTGGAACCGATCGACGATCTGCGTTCCATGGTCGTGCACACCTACGACTGGACCGAGCTGAACGACGAGTCGCGCTTCGAGCGGGCACGCGCCACGACCAGCACGCGCCTCGGTGCATCCATCGACCGCTTGGCCGCCCTCGTCGAGACCGACCCGGCGTCACCCGACGGGCAGTAGCACCGTTCCCACAGCCGGCTATCGAGCGGCGGCGAGCACGCTCCGCATCCCGTCGGCGACCCGCCGGGCGACGACATCGGCCGAGCCGGAACTCGCCAGCGTGGGTGAGATGACCTCCAGCCCGATCGGAGCCCTGACCCCAAGGGCCCGGAGCGTTCGTGTCAGACCCACGAGATCGAACCCTCCCTCTCCCGGTGCCACCCGGTTGGTCGATGTGTCGACCTGGTAGTCCGACTCGGTCCGCGGCACCTCGCCGTCATCCATTTGAACCGAGACGATCCAGCGCCCGTCAACGTCCATCAGATCCTCCAGCGTGTCGGGGCCCCGCTCGTGGTGCCAGGCGTCGACGCAAATGCCGCCATTGGGTCGATCGGCCCCGATCACAATGGCCAAGGCCTCCGCAACCGAACCGATGTTGGTCATCTCGGGCAAGTACTCGAGGGCGACCTTCAACCCGCGCTCTGCCGCCCGATCACACAACCGGGCAAAGGCCTCCACCGCCTGGTCGAGCCCACGGTGGTACGGCCCGCCGATCTGAAGATGGCGGGCGCCGAGCCCATCGGCCAACTCGAAGGCCAGCGCCTCACCCTCGGCCGCTCGCTGCGCCGCGTCCGGAGGGCCG